>JBGTDP010000013.1:0-3990 GCA_041748255.1 Thermosynechococcaceae cyanobacterium
GGTCAGGTGGCAGTTCTGGCCAAGTCCTACGCCCGGATTGGCTGGCAGAACCTGGTTAACTTTGGGATTATGCCCTTGGAATTTGTTGACCCTAAGGATTACACCACCATCGAAGAAGGAGATGAGCTAGAAATCCTCAACCTGCGCCAGGCAGTGCAGCAAGGGAGAACGGTGCCAGTTAAAAACAAAACCAAAGATCTGGGCTATACCCTCAGCCATAGCCTCAGTCCCCGACAGATCGATGTCATGCTCAGGGGTGGGGTGATTAATCAATTTAAGGCCAGACTAAGCTGAACGAAACTCTTGTCCTTACCAGGAATGATTGCTTCCAGCTTGTCAGCCTCTTTTGGTTAACCTGATGTGAGTTTGGTTGAGGCTGAGCCGTTGATACTGCTATGGCCAATTTGAGACTTTCAGAGCCTCAAATCTTGTATTCCTCCGCTGAAATAACGAACATCTAGTTCTCAGACCCGATATTTAAGGTCTTGCTACTTTAGGGCCGCTAAGCCTGATCACAATACTGCTGAAGTCGCTGAGCAAATCCTGCTGCGGCAATCTTAGCCGTGGTTCGGAGGGCCTCTGCTGTCATGCCATCGCGAGCGCTACCGGAGAGTCCCACCAAGATCGTCAGGGCATAGTCCGCCAAAGAATCAACCTCGGGGTCTGTGAGGTCAGGAACATCTGTCGTAATTTGATCGCGAATCAGCTGCCGGGTGGTTTGGCGAAAAGCACTCGTCAAAGCCTGGGCCTGGGGGTCGGTACAGTTCCGCGTACCGTCGAGGATCAAGCAGCCAGGGCACTCAGGATTGGCAGTGTAGATCTCGGCGGCTCGCGCAAACAAATTGGAAATCGCAGCTTCCAGACTGTCCCCTGTGGCCAGGGCGCAGGGTAACCATCCGCCACCCGCCTGAGCATAGTGCTGGAGCACCCGCTTAAATAGCTCGCGTTTACTGCCAAAGGCGGCGTAAAGACTGGGAGCTGTAATCCCGATAGTCTTACTCAGCTCCGCCACACCGACACCGTCATAGCCCCGCCGGTGGAAAAGATCCTTTGCAGTCGAGATGGCCATCTCTAGGTCAAATTCCCTGGGGCGACCCCTGCCAGGTATTTTTTTAGTGGTCACTAGCTTATTCTTGCTATGCTTGCTATCTTGTTTCTATAGTAGTCGATACAAAAACAAAGCAGGTCTAATTATGGCGATACTAACCGGTAAGAAGGCATTAGTTCTCGGCGGCAGTCGTGGCATCGGAGCTGCCATCGTGGAGCGGTTAGCGGCAGAGGAAGCAACCACTACCTTTACCTATGGCGGTTCGGCGGAGGCCGCCCAAGCGCTAGCAGATAAAACCGGCACGATGACGGTTCAGGCAGACAGTGCGGATCGCATTGCTGTCGGTAAGGTGATCGCAGACCAGGGCCAACTGGATATCTTGGTGGTCAATGCCGGTATTGCTGTGCTGGGAAACTCGCTGGAGCTAGATCCGGCAGAGGTAGATCGGATGATCGACATCAATGTGCGTGGGCCTTACCATGCGGCGGTGAATGCGGCGCGGCAGATGAACGACGGTGGCCGGATCGTGATCATCGGCTCAGTTAATGGTGATCGCATGCCCTTCTCCGGTGGGGCTGCCTATGCCCTCACTAAATCTGCGGTGCAGGGGATGGTGCGGGGCTTGGCGCGGGATTTTGGCGATCGCAGCATCACGGTCAACAGTGTTCAGCCCGGCCCGGTCAATACAGATCTCAACCCGGAGGACGGGCCAATGAAGGAGATGATGCATTCGTTTATGGCAATCAAGCGTCACGCCCAGCCGGAGGAGATTGCCGGAATGGTAGCTTATCTGGTTGGGCCAGAGGCATCGATTGTGACCGGCGCTCAGCATACGATTGACGGAGGCTTTGGAGCATAGGAAACCCTTTTATCAGGTATTGGGAAGGGCGTGGAGTGAGGGTGTACAATCCTGATTGTTGACCTAAATCGGCAGTTATGTTGGGATTACTTTGGACTGTTGTCGTTATTCTGGTTGTTTTCTGGGTCTTAGGGTTTGCGCTTCAAATTGCCGGAAATTTGATCCACATACTGCTCCTCTTAGCCCTTGGACTTGCCGTCTATAATTTCTTCAAAGCCCGTGATGTGTAGGGATGGCAAGCGGTGATCTTCCAATAGAGGTTAATCAGGAACTAGGCTGCTCGACCCAATCTAAAGCGGCTAATGGATAAGTTTCGGTTAAACTTCGGAGCAATTCCAGCGAAGCTGAAGAGTAATCCAAATTAGCCTACCGCGTCAAACTTAACCACCAGGAAAAAGCTTTCTTAACAAAGGGTGTTAGGCGAGTGCGGCTATAGGCATCGGCAACTTTACGGATCACCTCCGCTTGGGTGGGGTAGGGGTGAATCACTCCGCCCAGGGTTTTGAGACCTTTGTTGGCAACCATCAGGGTTGTCACTTCGCTAATCATGTCCCCAGCATTGCGGGCAACAATGGTGGCCCCCAGGATCTTGTCACTGCCTTTTTTAAGGTGAATTTTGGCGAACCCGGCAGTTTCACCATCAGCGATCGCCCGATCTACCTCTTCAAGAGAGACCATAAACGTATCCACATCCATCCCTTTGGCCTGCGCCTCCTGTTCATACAGGCCGACATGGGCAATTTCCGGGTCGGTATAGGTACACCAGGGCATCGTCAGGCTGCTAAGTTTCTTGCGACCTAAAAATAGAGAGTTTTGAATCACAATCCGGGCCGCGGCATCGGCAGCGTGGGTAAACTTCCAGTTCATGCAAACATCCCCGGCGGCATAGATCCGGGAATTGGTGGTTTGGAGGCGATCATTGACCACCACCCCCTGACGCGGGTCATACTCGACCCCAACCGCCTCAAGATTTAACCCCTGGACATTCGGTGCTCGACCAATTCCAACCAAAATTTCATCCACCGTCACAGTGCCGACTTGACCCTTTGCTTCGTAATGGATAATTTTTTCTGCCCCTTGCCGCTCAACCCCTTTAATTTTGGATTGCAGGATCAGTTGAATCTTTTCCTGGATGAAAGTCTGCTGAAGAATATCAGCAGCATCGGCATCTTCTTTATCTAGAATGTGAGCATTCTTATGAAAAAGAATTACCTCTGACCCCAAGCGCCCAAAGGCTTGAGCAAGTTCACAGCCAATTGGCCCGCCGCCAATTACCGCTAGCCGCCGGGGTCGCTCTATAAGAGAAAACACAGTTTCGTTCGTCAGGTATCCAGTTTCTGCCAGACCCGGAATCTCTAGTTCTGCGGCTCGGGCTCCGGTGGCAATCACGGCCTTTTTAAACGGCAGTGTCTGACCTTGGACTTCAATAGTATTGGGGCCAGAAAAATGAGCGGCCCCCAGAAAAATATCCAACCCCAACTTCTGAAACCGCCAGACTGAATCATGATCGCTGATATCGGCCCGCACCTGTCGCAGCCGCTCCATCACCGCCGGGAAGTCAACTTCAACCCCTTCCGGAACCTGAATCCCAAACTGGCCAGCGTTGAGGATATCCCCATAAACCCGAGCGGAGCGGATCATTGTTTTGGAGGGCACACAGCCAACGTTCAGACAGTCCCCGCCCATGAGATTTTTTTCAATCAATGCCACTTTTGCCCCCAAACCGGCGGCACCGACAGCGGCAACCAAACCAGCAGTCCCTGCCCCAATCACCACCATGTTGTAGCTTTGGGCAGGTCTAGGATTAACCCAGTTCGAGGGATGAACATTGGCAACCAGGGTTTGGTTATGGGTGTCCCAAGGGGAGAGGGTGACAGGTTCAATACCGGGTGACATGGGGGGTCTCTGTTAGGGAAGATAGGTAGGAGGAGTGTCAAGAAGAAATTTTGCGATTTAAGGCTTTTTGGGCAACTCGGGTCACGTAGATTGTCACGGCGATCGTCGCGATCAAGCCCACAATTCGAATTGCCCATTCCACAGCGGGATTAGTGGGTTGATTTTCAGCCCCGACCCTGGCCAGATT
>JBGTDP010000014.1:0-3616 GCA_041748255.1 Thermosynechococcaceae cyanobacterium
AGGTTGGCGATACGCTATAAAAAGTCTAGAGGCGCTCCCTCTTGAGTATCTAGTATTAAACCACCATGAGCCAATCCCTTCCCCGGCAAAATTTTTCCCCAGAATCAAGTGACAATCCGGCAAATTTAGACTCAGATCTAAAGTATGGTGAGCGTCAAATCCAGGAAGGGGAAATGATTACGTTTCCCAATCCCCGAGTCGGACGGCACTATCAAATTCAAATCACCCTGCCAGAATTTACCTGTAAGTGCCCTTTTTCTGGGTATCCTGACTTTGCCACTATCTATGTTACCTATGTGCCTGATCAGCGGGTCGTGGAGCTAAAAGCGCTGAAGCTGTATATCAATCGCTACCGCGATCGCTACATTTCCCACGAAGAATCAGTCAATCAAATCCTGGATGATTTAATCGCCGCCTGTGATCCGATTGAAATTACGGTTAAGGGTGATTTTACCCCCCGAGGTAACGTTCACACTGTGATTGAAGCCTCCCATCGCCAATCAAGTTAGACAACTAACCTGGTCATGTTGCTGGGAGGTTAATTGTAAGATTGGATTGCTGCATCTGGTCAACCCGTGAAAAAAATTACTCTGCTTGGCTCTACCGGATCGATTGGCACCCAGACCTTGGAAATAGTGGCCCAATACCCGGACCAGTTTCAGATTATCGGGTTGGCTGCAGGGCGAAATATTGAACTTCTAGCCCAGCAAATCCATCAGTTTCAGCCCCAGATTGTGGCGATCGCGGACGCCAATCAGTTGCCGGACCTGAAAGCAGCGATCGCTAATCTAGATTCCCAACCGATGCTGGTTGCCGGGGACGATGGAGTAGTGGAAGTGGCTGCCTACGGGGAAGCGGAATCCGTCGTCACCGGGATTGTTGGCTGTGCTGGCCTGCTCCCGACGATCGCGGCGATTAAAGCCAAAAAAGATATTGCCTTGGCCAATAAAGAAACCTTGATTGCCGGGGGGCCAGTGGTCTTGCCCCTGGTTCAGGAGTATGGAGTGAAACTGTTGCCGGCAGATTCTGAACACTCGGCCATCTTTCAGTGCTTACAGGGAATCCCATCCGGGGGATTGCGGCGGATCTTGCTGACGGCCTCCGGGGGAGCCTTTCGGGACTGGCCGGTGGAGAAACTGGCCCAAGTCACCGTTGCCGATGCCCTCAAGCATCCCAACTGGTCTATGGGTCGTAAGATCACGGTGGACTCTGCCACACTGATGAACAAGGGGCTGGAGGTGATTGAAGCCCACTATTTATTTGGGGTCGATTACGACCAGATTGACATCGTCATCCATCCCCAAAGTATTATTCACTCGCTGATTGAACTTCAGGACACCTCGGTGCTGGCCCAGTTGGGCTGGCCGGATATGCGCTTGCCCTTGCTCTATGCCCTTTCCTGGCCGGAGCGCATTCACACCGACTGGGAGCCCCTGGATCTCGTCAAAGCTGGGGATCTGACCTTCCGGGAGCCAGATCATCAAAAGTATCCCTGTATGCAGATTGCCTACGCTGTCGGTCGAGCCGGGGGAGCCATGCCAGCGGTCTTGAACGCCGCCAATGAACAGGCCGTAGCCCTGTTCCTAGAAGAGAAAATCCGCTTTCTAGAGATTCCCCGCTTGATTGAGCAAACCTGCGATCGCTACCAAACCCACAATCAATCCCATCCTTCTCTAGAGGATATTCTGGCAGCAGATCAGTGGGCCAGACAGTCCGTGATCGAAGCCAGTCAACAGGAAAAACCCTCGGTAATCTCTTTGAAATAAATCTTTACCCTCAAGAGGGAGTTTTAATGTCCCTCCTGCCATTCAGAACATGTTTGAGAAGTCGGTTTTGTCATTCTGAGTGGAGCCTAGCGGAACGTTCACAAAGTCTGTCCTCAAGGACTTAGAATCTAGGGTTTGAGCTATCAACTAAAGATGCTTCACTCTGCTCTTTCTCCCTATCCTGCGGGAAGCTAGCTGCAGCATGACATTTAGATGCTTTTCAAACGCCTTCTTTAGCCTCGCCTAGCACTTCTTCCTTGCAAGTTAACTTCGTTGTTTTGAAACCTTTTTGCGTTCTGCTAAAGGGGTGCAGAAACTTGTTGTGTTTGGCCGTACTTTCCTTCAAGCCGATTGATAAAACTGAATTTCTAAGCTCAATGTGAACTTTATTTAACTTTTGTAACAAAATTGTGATACTTTGATCACTAGTGAGTGAGACACCATCCAAAAAGTCTTGCTTCACCCTTGGTCAGTTGAAAACTTAGAGAAGTAGAGCTCTATATGGCAATTACTATCGATTCCGCCCGCAGTATTTTTCCTGGGACATTGTCAGCTGATGCAGTCCCAGCTTTGACTGCCCGCTTTAACCAACTCAGTGCCGAAGATCAATTAGCCTGGACCTGGTTTGCTTTCTTGGAGATGGGCAAAACAATTACGGTTGCAGCGCCTGGGGCAGCCAGTATGCAATTTGCTGAAACCACCCTAAATCAAATCAAGCAAATGACCTTTGAGGAGCAAACTCAGGTCATGTGTGATTTGGCAAACCACGCAGACACGCCGATTTGCCGTACCTATGCCAATTGGTCCCCTAACATTAAGCTAGGTTTTTGGAATCAGCTGGGGGAATGGATGGAGCAAGGCACTGTTGCCCCCATTCCGTCTGGCTATCAGCTCTCAGCCAACGCTAATGCTGTCTTAGAAACCCTGAAAAGCCTGGATCAAGGACAACAGATCACGGTCTTGCGAAACTCCGTTGTGGATATGGGGTTTGATGCCGGCAAAGGCGACCAAGGTAGAGTTTCTGAACCTGTGGTCGCCCCCACAGAAGCTTCTGAGCGCACTAAAGTCGACATTCAAGGTCTCGACAACCCTACAGTGTCGAGCTACATGAATAACCTAAATGCCAATGACTTTGATCAACTGATTAAGCTGTTCGAAGCGGACGGGGCTTTGCAACCTCCCTTTCAAAAACCGATCGTTGGCAAAGAGGGAATCCTGCGGTTCTTCCGAGAAGAATGCCAAAACCTCAAGTTAGCTCCAGAGCGGGGGGTCGCTGAACCCGTAGAGGATGGTTACACCCAAGTGAAAGTCACAGGTAAGGTTCAGACTCCCTGGTTTGGGGCCGCCGTGGGCATGAACATGGCTTGGCGGTTCTTAATTAACCCTGAAGGCAAGATCTTTTTCGTTGCCATTGACTTATTAGCTTCTCCCAAGGAGCTTCTAAACCTGGTTCGCTAGGGAAAGGCTGGCGATGAAGAAATCCATCTATGAACGGGGTGAGCGCTCTTTAAATCAAGAGCGCTCAGTTACTCTGGGCAATCAGCAAAAAACCAATTATTTACGCACATGTTTTAGATTCAAGTATGCAAGTAGATACTGAATGGACTGAGGTTGAGAAAAAGATAGCTCAAACTGCCTTTAATCAAGCCTACGAGCGAGAAATTAAGGCTTTGCTAAATCAAGTTCGGGAGCAGACAAGCACACTCACTGAGTTGGGGGATCTCTGGCAATTACACGATTTCTTGAGTGCTAAAAGGCATGAAATCGAAGGTAAATACGACTATCAATACGCTGCTATCCTTTTTGTCTTTGCCAGATTGGTCAAGGAAGACTGGCTTAATCTAAATGAA
>JBGTDP010000015.1:0-4946 GCA_041748255.1 Thermosynechococcaceae cyanobacterium
TAATGAAGGTTCTGACGATGCTCTCGCTTAATTTCCTCTACTGTATTATTTAAGTGTTCCATAGCGCTTACTCTGGATAAATTTCTGTATCAATATATTGTCCGTCTCGATAGAGAATATATTCCTTAATCGCCTGAGCAAGAACAATATCTTCAATCCTGCCGAATACAGCAGATAATGCTTCAGGCTCAGAGCTAGCAATGGTGTCTTCCTCGGTATAAATCAAGTAACGGGCCGCCAGCCGTTCACTCTGAATCAGTTGCCAGGCTAGAATCTCAATAAGCCCCCAATGTCAGAAAAGCGCAGGAGTTGGCAAAGTGAGTAACAAAGAAGAGTTGCTTCAAATCATACAAAATCTCAGCGATGGAGAGCTTGAAGAGGCTAAGGGACTGATCAACTCTGTCATCGGCACACAATCACTAGAGTTCAATCCTGAGGCTAAGCCTCTCTGGGAGCAACTTGCTGAAATTGGTGCTGAAGTTCCTGATGCGGAATGGGCAAAGGTTCCCAAGGATTTTGCTCAAAATGCTGAGCATTACCTTTACGGTTCAACTAAAGAATCGTGAGATATATTTTCATCGATACGTCGTATTTGAAAGCTATTTCAGATCGCCACGATGACCTGCACGAGTGCGCGATGCAAGTATCCCGTTCTCTAGGGGCGTATAGCAATCCGCCGTAGGGTTACGACATAATAAAAACGTTGTCAGTCTAGACGCTCGCTCATGCCCGCCCCCTACAGCCAAGACCTCAGAGAAAAAGCTATCAAAGCCGTCGAAGCAGGCCGCTCAGTCGGCGATGTGAGTGACTCATTTGGCATCAGTCGCAGCGCTCTGAGCGCGTGGCGCAAACGCTTCCGTCAGACAGGTGACTACCGGGCTAAAACAGATTATCAACAGGGTCACAGTCACAAAATTACCGATTGGCAAGCATTCAAGGCGTTTGTTAAACAACATGGCGACCAGACGCAAGCAGAGATGGCGCA
The DNA here is from genome assembly GCA_041748255.1 of Thermosynechococcaceae cyanobacterium. Classification (GTDB taxonomy): domain Bacteria; phylum Cyanobacteriota; class Cyanobacteriia; order Thermosynechococcales; family Thermosynechococcaceae; genus JBGTDP01. The sequence goes on from JBGTDP010000015.1 coordinate 986, forward strand.
GCTATGGCCCGAGAAGATTGACGGCGACACGATTGGCAAAGGTCTCAAAAAGATTGGCTTCACTCGTAAAAAAAAGACTTATGCCTACCGTGAGCGCGACCACGATAAACGCCAAGCGTTCTTGACTCAGCTAGCTGAGCTTGAAGATGACCAACTGGTGTATCTAGATGAAGCTGGCATCGACGACACTGACGATTACGCTTACGGATACTGCTTGAAAGGAGAACGCTTTGAAGCTGAGCGCAAGGGGTCTGGTAAAGACCGTATCAGCTTCATTGCGGCTTTTGAGCAACAACAGTTGGTTGCGCCGATGACCTATGAAGGCTACTGCAACCGTGCGGTTTTCGAGAGCTGGCTAGAGCAGTTCTTGTTGCCCAACCTAGAACCGGGTCAGGTAGTTATCTTTGACAATGCGACCTTTCACAAGGGCGGACGGATTGAAGCTTTGATAGAGCAAGCAGAGTGTCGCCTGCTCTACCTACCACCCTATTCGCCTGACTTGAACCCGATTGAGCATCAGTGGTTTGTTCTCAAGAACCGAATGCGAAAACGGATTCAGTCTGGTAGCCCCTTCCGCGAGGTGGTCGATGACGCTTTTTGTGAGGTGTCTTAACCTTTGTGAGGATCGCTATAGTAAACGCAGAGGTGTCATAGGTTAGCTTACAGAACAGTTTTGGGCTGGCGCAACCTCAGCCACATGCAGGGAGCATTCCCCTGAAGACAAGCCGCCCCATCAGGGAGGTTGATTCCGCCTGCTACACCTATCCCCAAGCCCATTAGGAAGGTCAGCGCCAGGAACAGCACTGAACCCAGCAGCAGCTCTGCCTCTTGCCGCAAAATTCGGCGGTGGCGTTGCTGCTGCTGAAACTCCTGATCTTGAAGGCGAAGGGTCTCTTTACGGGTTTTGAGTGCCCCCTGATGGTGTTGGACAAAGACGATTAGCTGCTGGTAGACGAACTGCTGGGCAAGGCGATATTCGAGGTCGTGATGCTCGATAACATCGACTTTCCCAACTCCCCTCCCAGCATCATGCTTTCAAACTGTTTTCGGTATTCCGGGTCTTGCAGCATCTCGGCAATCCGCTTACGGTATGCCTGGATAAACACTGCCTTCAAATGGTTATACTCCGCCTCTGCCATTGCCGGAAGCCTAGCTAAGTGCATCTCAGCCATCTTGTTCCCCTGTTCCTGGATGAATTGCTCAAAATCACTGTTGAGATTCTCAGGGACAACTGGTTGCCCATTGCCACTCCCGATGGCCTGCTTCTGAGCTTGTTTTGGAGATTTAGAGTCGGACCCCTGCTGCTTGCGATAGAGTTCACCGGCAGCTTTATAGGTTTTAGCCTTGCCGGATTCCGTAATTTCGTTGATCGCTTGCAGGGTCTTGATGTGGTCATCAGTGTATTCCTGAAGGTCAGCCGCAATCGCTGCTGCACTCAGCAGGTCGTTAACCTTGTCTTCAGGCTTCTTTAATTGCTCGATCAGTTGTGTCTTATTCATGGGTTAACCCTCCATTAATTTGTCTTCGTCAAGTTCTAGAAAGTCATCGTCTGGATCAACGGCTGCTGGAGAAGCTGTACTTGCGCCATTACTAGCAGCAGGCTTACCCATACCAGCAAACATTCCTGATTGAGAGATGCTGCTTGGCAATACCGGCGATGAGCCATTACTGTCGGCGGCCTCATGACAAGAGCCAAGCGCAGCTATCATTTTGGCGTTGAAAAATTCCCTGGCTTTGTTGATCTCGGCTTCAACTTGGTCTCTTGAAGCTCCTGCCTCTGCTAGGGCAATGGGTAAAAACATGAACCGGACAACATTTGCGATTGCATCTCCGTAGGCTGTGCCAAGGTTTTGCTTAAGCCACCCAAATGATTTCCCATTCTCAGACTTTCTGGAAAATCGGCGCTCGAATTGAATCTCTACACGATGGTCAGACATGAATAGCCTCCTGCATTTGAGTTTTAGTGACTTCTGGTAGGGTGCGCCAAAAGGCATAGTTATCGGCGCAGCGATAAAGCAAGGGTGACTTGCTCAGTTCTACAAACCGCTGCTCAAGTTCTGATAGCAAGGGTTTTCCTCGATCTAGCTGATTGCCTAGCCAGCTCGAAGCATCTGACTTCCAGTAGTAGGCATTGCCTCCACTGATCCAGACCTTTTCTACCTCGCCCAGGGAATAATCCATTAGCTTTTGGGTTAGCTCCATCCAGATCTGTTGTCTGGCTTCTGAGATCGCCACTTTGAGCCTGGGAAGCTCAGCTTCAGTTACCAGGGTCAGTAGAGGCTTGTCTTTAAGGGACTTACCAGCCGCAAATATAGCCGCTGCTGCCCGTAGCTCATCTTTGAAGGTGTACTCTGCTTCTTGGATCAGACGGTGCATACCCCAGCCAGCCAGGGTTTTACTCCGGCCTTCGATGACTGAGTGTCCCTCAACATGAACCCAGGTGACATCCCGATGTCCATAGATAATCACCCCAGCCGTTTGGGTATCCACAGTCTGAGCAATGCCATAACCCTCCGGGGAGACATGGGCCTTCTCAGACAAAACCGTCTTGAGGGTCACTCCGTTGTATTCAAACTCCCACAGGGCATCTTGTAGCTGCTGCTCCAATTCCTGGCGGTCTCCAAATTCATCGAGGGGTAGCAACAGCCCAAAGGTGAGATACACCTGATCTACCCCTTGATTATTTAGCTCCCTTACCAACTGACCCACAAATGCCAGGGATTTAGCGATTGCGGTCTTGCGTTTAGATTGGGTGGCACTGATCGTTAGGGTTGGTCCCCTGGCAGCCTCCCCAACCAGCCAATAAGTCTCCCCAAAGGCAACCAGGGAGGAATTATCATCGGCCAGGTCTAGTAGGGTTTTGTACTTGGATTGGATCAGTTGTCGAACTATCGGGCAGGTTGTTTTAATTCCTTCCCGGTAGCTCCCTCCTTCAATTGAGTAGCTGTACACTCCCTTGGTTAGGCTTGCACCTAGATCCAGGGCAACAGTTAATCTGGCTTTCAACTTGATTACCTCCTGAATGTGGTAGTCGATTCTGTGTCGAACAACCGAACGAACCCGGTTGCTTTTTTCAATGAACGGCAGCTTTCTCTTGAAGTAGCCCACGGTTCTTTTGACCCATGTGAAGAAATTGCACCGCTTCTATAGAGGTTTTATGAAAACTAAGCAAAACCGAACGAATTTTTCAAAAGTTTTTTTTGAGCTATTTTCGGGGATTCGTAGAACGGGATATTTATGGGGTCCTGGTGGATGTTCATGGACTTCCAATGGATGTTCATGGACCTCCAATGGATGTTCATGGACTTCTAGTGGATTTTTATAGGGTCCCAATGGATGTTCATGGATTTCTTTGCTCAGAACCCCCAATTCGTTCGGTTTTGAGGCGGATTTCTATAACTAATTTAAGGGGTGCAAAATGCACCACACCCATCGCCACTCCCTGGCACTCGCACGGGATTTTTGGAAAAGCTCAAAAATTGGGCTTTTTGTACTTCGATTGAAACTTTTTGTAGTACAAGGGAAAAAATAAAAAATGCTGAGCATCAAGACAATTAATTCTGGCACTCGCGAAGAGGAAGAATATTACAGCGAGGACGAGTCTTTAGAAACTGAAGCAGATCAGCAGGAGTATTACACTCAATCGCACTCTGCTACTGGCAAACTAACCCAGGCAGTTTGGCATGGACAGGGGGCTGATCATCAGGGGCTGGCAGGCAACATCACCAAAGCGGAATTCAAGGAGTTGTTTTACGGCTACAGACCTGATGGGGTAGAGCGGATTCGAGGAGATAAGCCAAATCCAGAAGATCAAGAGCGCTTAGGCCATGACCTAACCTTCTCTGCTCCCAAAAGCGTCTCGATGGCCCTGGAGCTGGGAGATGATTTACAGATTTTTGATGATCACATGGCAGCCGTCAAAGAATGTATTAGTGAGGTGGAGGCCCGATACGCCCAGGCA
>JBGTDP010000016.1:0-3272 GCA_041748255.1 Thermosynechococcaceae cyanobacterium
CGGGGAGCCAAGGCAGCAGGCGGAGTGACTATTGGGGTCTTGCCCGGTGGCAATGCTTCAGCCGCAAATCCTTGGGTTGATATTGCGATCGCCACCGGCATGGGAGAAGCTCGAAATCTGATTTTGGTGCGCTCGGCTCAAGCTTTGATTGCCGTGGGGGGTGAATACGGCACCCTGTCTGAAATCGCCTTTGCCCTCAAGCTAGGGGTGCCGATCATTGGCTTAAACAGTTGGCAACTAGCGCGCCAGGACAAAATTATCGCGGCTTTTCCTCAAGCCCAAACGACTCAAGAAGCCGTTAGCTGGGCACTTGCCGCCCTTGAGGGGACAGAATAATTCAAATAGACAGCCTTTCCACAGAGATTCTTAAGCATTAGCCCTTGACGCAGATAATCCTGCTAAGTCAGGATCATTATTCTGACGATAATTTTTTGGTAACGGGCTGACCCGGCTGTCATAGCGATGATTGCAGGTTCAAAACTTAAGCCAGAAAGCCTCAAGTTTCAGGATAGAATAAATCCTTCATAGTCTGTTACATGGATATTTTCAAGGAAGTTGTTATGTCAGACGTGCTTCAGGCTGTCTTAGAGAGTGATGAAAAAACTGACCTACGCCAGTTTGCCAGCGAACTCAATAATCTAGAGCAACGCTACTTACTGCGAAACGAGATTCTGGCGGCCTTTGAAGCCTACTGTGACAAGTACAAAAAGTCTGACCAATTTCGCCAAGCCTCCCATCTGCAAAAGCTGGTCTACTACATCCAGGAAATTATCCTGGAGGATGGGACGCTGTGTATTATTATCCGCCCCAAGATTGCTAAACAGGAAATCTTTCGACTGAATCGGCAGGATCTAGAAGTCGAAACAATGACCGTGCAGGAATTACTCGATCTGCGCGATCGCCTGGTGGGTCGGTTTCATCCCCAGGAAGGAGATATTCTAGAGCTGGATTTTGAGCCCTTCTATGACTACACCCCGACGCTGCGGGACGCCAAAAACATTGGCAAAGGGGTGCAGTTTCTCAACCGCTACTTGTCGAGCAAACTGTTTCAAGACCCCCGCCAGTGGCTAGAAACCCTGTTTGAGTTCCTGCGAATTCACCGCTACAACGGCACTCAACTGCTGATTAACGAGCGGATTCACAATCAACGGCAACTCTCAGAACGAGTGAAGCAGGCATTGACCTTTGTCAGTGCCCTCCCTAATCCCCAGCCTTACGAAGAGTTTCGTTTTGAGCTACAGGTGATGGGCTTTGAGCCAGGGTGGGGGAACACCGCCGGACGGGTACGTGAGACCCTAGAAGTTTTAGATGAACTGATTGACTCGCCTGATCCAGGAGTTCTAGAAGCCTTTACATCGCGGATCCCGATGATCTTTCGGATTGTGCTGGTCTCTCCCCATGGCTGGTTTGGTCAAGAGGGGGTATTGGGACGACCGGACACTGGTGGCCAGGTGGTTTATATCCTGGACCAAGTAAAAAACCTCGAACAGCAGTTACAAGAAGATCTGCACCTGGCCGGATTAGAGCATCTTGGCGTTAACCCCAAGGTAATTGTCCTCAGCCGGTTGATTCCCAACAGTGATGGCACACTGTGCAATCAACGTCTAGAGAAAGTGCATGGCACCGAAGATGCCTGGATTTTGCGGGTGCCGTTTCGAGAGTTTAACCCCCACCTGACCCAAAACTGGATCTCCCGCTTTGAGATCTGGCCCTACCTAGAGACCTTTGCGATCGATGCTGAGAAGGAAATCTTAGCTGAACTGCGAGGCGCTCCCGATCTAATCATTGGTAACTACTCCGATGGCAACCTGGTGGCATTTTTGCTCTCCCGGCGGCTAAAAGTCACCCAATGTAATATTGCCCACGCCCTAGAGAAATCCAAATACCTGTTTAGTAACCTCTACTGGCAAGACTTAGAAGATAAATACCACTTCTCAATGCAGTTTACCGCTGACTTGATGGTGATGAATGCAGCCAACTTTGTGGTTACCAGCACCTACCAAGAAATTGTCGGGATGCCGGACAGCGTTGGGCAGTACGAGTCCTACGAGTCTTTTACAATGCCGGATCTGTACCATGTGGTGAATGGGATTGAACTCTTTAGCCCCAAGTTTAATGTGGTGCCCCCAGGGGTGAATGAGAATGCCTACTTCCCCTACAGCCGCCTAGAAGATCGAAATATCAGCGATCGCGATCGCTTAGAAGCGCTGTTGTTTACCCTCGAAGATCCCGATCAGGTGTTTGGTAAGTTAGATGACCCCGGCAAGCAACCCCTATTTTCCATGGCCCGATTGGACCGGATCAAAAACTTAACGGGTTTGGTCGAGTGCTTTGGGCGCAGCCCGCAGTTGCAAGAGCACTGTAACTTGATCTTGGTGGCCGGGAAGCTGCGTGCCAGTGATTCAACAGACCATGAAGAGCTCAGCGAGATGGAGAAGCTCTATAAACTGGTTGATCAATATAATCTCTACGGCAAAATTCGCTGGTTAGGGGTGCGATTTTCTAAGGGTGACTCTGGGGAAGTTTACCGGATCATTGCTGACCACCATGGAATTTTTGTGCAGCCGGCCCTGTTTGAAGCCTTTGGTCTGACTGTACTAGAGGCGATGATTTCCGGCTTGCCAACTTTTGCCACCCGGTTTGGCGGTCCCTTAGAAATCATTCAGGACGGGGTAAATGGCTTTTACATCAACCCGACAAATTTAGAAGAGACGGCGGAAAAGATTCTAGAGTTTGCCAGCAAGTGTGAGCAAAATCCTGACTACTGGCAACAGATCTCCGAGCAGGGAATCCAACGGGTTTATACTACCTACACCTGGAAGATTCACACTACCCGCTTGCTGTCGTTAGCCAGAACCTACGGCTTCTGGAACTTTGCTTCTAAAGAAAATCGAGAAGATATTCTCCGCTACGTAGAAATGATGTTCTATCTGCTTTATAAGCCAATGGCTAAGAAGCTTCTAGAAGAGCACATGCACCGCACCTAAACAGATTCTAGACTGGCGGGGCGACGGCAGGCGATTCCCCACAAAAGGATTGCGCCAATACGTTCCCTAGCCCTGCTGCTAGTTCCCGGCCTGCGGACGCAGGTTTTGAGCTTGATAAAAGGTCTCTAAACTGTCTTGATCCCCAACGAAGCGCCAGTGCCAGGGCTCATAGCTGACCCCCTGAAGATTTCCTTTAGGAAAGGATAGCTCAAAGCTAAAGTGAGCGGCATTGGCGCGCAACCAATCAAAGGCAGGGGTTGTATCAAAGCTGGAATGCAAATTTGT
>JBGTDP010000017.1:0-22135 GCA_041748255.1 Thermosynechococcaceae cyanobacterium
TCGAGCCAAAAAAGCATCTCCGGGACAGCCACAAGGCATGACCAGGTGAGCCGTCAAGGCGGTTTCAGTGGTGCTCATTCCCCAGATGTGCAAGTCGTGAACCTGGACAACATCGGGCAACTCACTTAAGTAAGTTCGCACCGCCAGGGGTTCAATTCCGGCAGGGACTGCATCCAGGGCTAGTCTCAAGGCGTCGCGTAATAATTGCCAGGTGCCAACCGCAATCACAACCACGATAATTAAGCTGATTGCCGGATCAAACCACAGCCAGCCGGTGGTTAAAATTGCCACCCCTGCCAGCACCACCCCTAAAGAAACCATGGCATCGGCGGCCATGTGCAAAAAAGCCCCGCGAATATTGAGATCTCGTTTGCGACCCGAGAGAAACAATAGGGCGGTGGCAGTGTTAATTCCAACTCCGATCGCTGCTACCCAAATCATCGTACCGCCAGAAACTGGACTAGGATCGCCAAACCGGCGGATGGCTTCCCAGGCAATACCACCCATTGCCAGCAGCAAAATAATTCCATTGACCAGGGCAATCAAAATTGAAGAACGGCGCAGCCCATAGGTGAAGTGCTTGCTAGGGGGTTTCTGAGCTAGGTAGCTTGCCCCCCAAGCCAGTAAGAGACCTAACACATCGCCTAGATTATGCCCCGCATCCGCCAGCAGGGCCAGGGATTGAGTCAGAAACCCAAACAGGGCCTCAATCACCACAAAGATGATGTTTAAGCTAGTTCCAATTAAGAAGGCACGATTGTAATTTGCCGGTCCATGGTCGTGATGATCGTGTGCCATTCCCAATCCTCCCTTTGGTACTGATTCACCCTTGATCATCAGAGATTCAAGTCTAGATTCAAGACTTTAACCCCTCTGAAAGAGCAAGCCCCTAAAAAAGTTTACCGAAAAAAAACCTCAGGTTTGCTGCCTGAGGAGGTTAGTTTGTATTGAAGAGAGAGCCGACAGATGATCCAATAGCAGATTGGAGGTAATTTTGGAGGAATTACTTTATTTGTGTCTCTATATTCCAGCTATTTGTCTGCTGCTACATCACTCGTTGGAGAGATCAAGATTGAGTATCGATTAATACAACGTTCAGTACTCTGTCTTAAGGCATTCTCAGCTCTAATCCGATCTGTGATAGCTCTGAGTCGTTCAACTTGAGCTTAAAGCGCTGTTAATCGCGCGACCAAGTGAGCCTTATCAGCAGCAATCGAACGGGCCAGGGTTTTAGGCTCGCGATCGTCGGGTTCTAATCTTAAAGTTTTCATCTGTCCTCCTAGAGGGTTTTCTTCCTAGATATTTGGGAGGCAACTTAGTTCAGAAAGGATGAGCTAAACAAAATGAAGCCGAGAGAGAAGCCAGGCTCAAAAGCCTGAGAGCCCTAGCACTCCGACCATCTATCCCCTTCTGATAAACCCTGGTTGGACATCCTCTTTTTTTGAACCCTCAGAAACAGATCAAGAACGACTTCCTGAATCCTTGGGCTTAAGCGCCTAAGCTCAAACCCAAAGAAATTGAATATTTCTGTTTCGATTTCTTTGGATATTTGCGGCTGATTGGAGAATCTTTCCATGATTTGGCCAATGTTTAAGTAACCGTGTCAACTTCAGCGCCCAGATCAGCGATCGCTAGAGCAATCAAACCCTCACCCCTCAACCCCTAGATGTTCACTCAGCAAAGCTAAAGGAACTTTATAACTATAAAAAACTTCCTCACGAAAGTCTGTACGCTTGCTTACATAGAAAACTATTGCTAACCCACTACGCCAGGCTTTAACCTTGCTCAGTCAATAACCGGGTAAATTCGGTTTTGACCACCTGATAGCACTCGCAGGCGGAAGATGCCATACCTTCTTGATCAAGAATTGTAATTTTGCCCCGGTTGTATTGAATTAATCCTGCTTGGCTAAGCGTCCCAGCAGCGACGGTAACCCCGGAGCGGCGAGTCCCGAGCATTTAGGCGATAAATTCCTGAGTGAGGAGAAATTTATCTGACTCTACCCGGTCTTGAACTGTCAGCAGCCAACAGGAAGCCCCATCTGAGAGAGTTGAGACCCTTTACCAATGACTGGATGCCCTCTTGAGATTAGGCTAGGCAAACCATCCAATTGACTTTTCAGAATGCGATCGCAGGCAAAGATTTGAGCTGCGGGGTGAATTAGGGGTTAGACTCTAAGACCCAATTCCTACGGTTGATTGCTCTGCCGCCCAGAAAAACTGACAATAGAAAGCAGTCCCTAGCGGCATCAGCTGTCTTAAAGCCCGATTCTAAACTGTGACCTCTAAATTTCTCAGCTCGCTGCTTCGGTGGGGAGTGGTTGTTGCCACTCTAATCTTTGTCGGCAGGGCGCTTTTTGATAACTGGCACGCCGTCAGTAGTCTCAACCTTAGTCCTCAAGCTTGGCGCTACGGAGCGATCGCCTTTGGACTGACTTTAGTTTCTCACCTGTGGCTGGGGGTGCTTTGGGGCTGGATCTTGAGAGACTTAAGACATCCGATGTCCTGGCGCTGGAGTGTGCAGGTTTATTTAGTCACTGAAATCATTAAGTATCTGCCTGGTAATGTCTGGCATATGTACAGCCGCATCCGCACCGCTCAAAAAGCAGGTATCCCGGTTGAGGTTGGTACAACCAGTGTGATCTTAGAACCAATTTTTATTACCGTTGCCGCCGCAGGGTTCTCACTGCTGAATATTTCGCATCCAGCCCTGCAACTCCTGTGTGGGGTTGCTTTGACTTCGATGCTCTTGGGGCTTTCTCCCCCTGTATTTAGCCAGATTTTGCGGGGGCTGGGACGGCTGCAACACAATCGAGTCATGAGACGAATGTTTAAATGGTTAGGCCGACGGCGTCGCAATCGCCCAAAATCAGTTCGCTTGCGACGCTATCCCCGACGAGTCCTGGTGGGGGAATTTATTTATATGGGGCTGCGCTGTCTCAGCTTTGGGTTAATTGTCTGGATGTTTACGCCCTTACCGGCAGCGGCAATTATTCCGTTACTTGGCGGCTTTAGTTTTGCCTGGATTATAGGATTGATTTTACCGGGGGCTCCTGGGGGGATTGGCGTCTTTGAGGCAATTGCCATTGCCCTATTAGGGGGGCTGTTATCACCGGGCGTGTTGTTAGGGGCAATTGGTTTTTATCGGTTAATCAGCATTCTCTCTGAAGTTATTGGCGCCGGTTTGGGCTGGCTGATGCAGAGTCTGCAAGCCTAGATTTAAACCTATGCCTCTGGAGTCGGTGGCTGCCGACTCCGGATCATTAAAGCCGCAATCAAGGCACTGGAGATCGCTAGCCCTACGGCAATCAGCATCACCAGCCGGAAGCTCTCCACAAAGGCCGCGGCGATCGCGGTTTGCACAGCCTGATTGACTTGCTGATTCAGTCCTGGGGGAACCTCGGCGGCAGCCAGATTAATTCGCTGTTGATTTAAAAACTGCTGGGCCTCTAGGGGGAGTTCCAGGGGAGCAATTCGCCGATCAAGACTGCGGCTAAAGCGGCTTAAAACAACAATGCCTAACAGGGCGATCGCCAGCAAGCTAGCCATCCGAGAAACCGCGTTATTAATCCCAGAAGCGACGCCGGAGTAGCGAACCTTGACCGCATCCATAACTGCTGTGGTCAGGGGGGCAACAGAGATCGCCATCCCCAATCCCAGCACTACCACCGCCGGGAAGAACGTGGTCCAGTAGCTGCCGCCAATCCCCGGCACCGCCATTAAGCTGAACCCTACCGCCGCAATCACCGGACCAATGATCAGGGGTCGTTTGGCCCCATAGCGATCTACCAAGCCCCCAGACCAGCGGGAAAGCAGAAACATAATGATTGGGAATGGCACAAAGGCAGCCCCCGCCGCCGTCGGAGCATAGCCTTGCACCTGAATTAAGTTAAAGGGCAGAAAAAATAAAGTCCCGCCCAAGGCAGCATAGAGCAGCAGCGTCAGCAAGTTTGCCCCACTAAAGGTGCGGGAGCGAAACAACTTCAGGGGCATGATCGGGGCGCGGTTGTGGGCCTCGACAAACACAAACAGTCCTAAACTAGACCCTCCCAGAACCAACCCACCCCATACCACCGGACTGCTAAACCCCAGACTGGCTGATTCGAGCAGGGCATAAACAATGCCTCCTAATCCAACCACAGCCAACAGCACTCCCCAGGGGTCAAGCTGGGTACTTGCCTGGGGGGCGTTGCTTTCTGGGACTCGCCAGACGCTTATCCCCAAAACTAGCAAGGCCAAAGGAAGATTGATAAAAAAGATCCAGCGCCATGAGAGGGTTTCAATTAACCAGCCGCCTAATACCGGCCCGATCGCGGAGGTGATGGCCGTAAACCCAGACCACAATCCAATGGCCCTTCCCCGTTGGTCTGGGGCAAAGGCCGCACTAATAATCGCTAGACTGCCTGGAATTAATAGGGCACCCCCCACTCCCTGCACTCCCCTGGCAATGATTAGTTGCCCAATATTCGGTGCCAGGCCACACCAAATCGAGGCGATCGCAAATAGCCCCACCCCCAAATTAAACACCCGTCGCCGTCCCAGATGATCCCCTAAGGACCCTCCCACTAACATCAAGGCGGCAACAAACAGGGCATAGGACTCGACCACCCACTGGGCACCCGCCACGGTGGCATTCAACTGCGCTTGCAGCGTCGGCAGAGCCACATTGACAACGGTGCTATCAATAAAGGCCATACTGGAGCCGAGGATAGTTGCCAGGAGCACCCAAGGTCGAGCATCCCGCTGACAGGGGGCTGTGCAGGGCTTAGACCTGATTACCCCTTGATCACAGGGCTGCTTGATAATGTTAGTCATCCTCTGTCCCCAAGCGAGTAGATATACAAAAATAACTGAATATTTTTGACTTAAACAGCATCTTTAATAAAAATTTCTCGTCCTACTGATTTGATAAAGTTCCCTTAGGACTGATCTCAATGCTGGAACAGTAGCAGCAATATTAGCCCGCCGTAAAATCACTCACCAGTGATGGACGATCTTTCAATTTCACTCAGTTGTTTAAATCAGGGTTTGCCCGATTCGAAAGATTGTCCTCCTGGATGACCTGGGGTGTGAAAATGCTGTTGAGGATGAATTTTATGCCAGTGTTAATGGCGATCACTAGATGAAAAATAATCTTGTCATTTCAGACGCTTTGGTGGCCTGGTTATTCTTGACTCCGGCCTTGATTCTGTTGGGCTTATTTGTCCTCTGGCCGATTGCCTACCTGTTCTACCTGAGTTTTACGGCTGGCAACTTTACCCTGGCCGGAACCCACTGGATTGGTCTGCAAAACTACCGGCGGCTACTGCTAAGTCCTGATTTCTGGCAGGTTTTAGGTAACACCGTCTACTTTACAATCGCCACTGTTATTCCCAGTCTGGTGATTCCTTTAGGATTGGCTGTTTTTCTAAATCGGGCCTTTGCCCTGCGAGATTGGCTGCGCACGGCCTATTTTATTCCCTCTATTACCTCACTAGTGGCGGTGGGGCTAGGGTTTCGCTGGATGTTTCAAACCGACGGCCCAGTGAATGCCCTGCTACTGCGAGTGGGGGTTGAGCCGGTGCCCTGGCTCGGTAGCGTCACCTGGGCGATGCCCGTGTTGATTTTGCTCAGCGCCTGGAAACAACTGGGTTTCAATATGGTTGTATTTTTAGCTGGATTACAGACCATCCCCGTCAACCGTTACGAAGCGGCTGAGCTGGATGGTGCTAACCCCTGGCAACAGTTCTGGCATGTCACTCTGCCGGGGTTGCGCCCCACCCTGGTATTTGCCACCATTACCACGGTGATCTTTACCCTGCGAAGCTTTGAGCAAGTTTACGTGGTCACAGGGGGCGGGCCGCTAAACAGTACAAACTTGCTGGTTTACTATATCTACGACCAAGCCTTTGCCCAGTTTGATTTTGGTTTTGCGGCAGCGGCAGCAACAGTTTTACTGGCAATCACCCTGGTGCTGGTTTACCTGCAGCTACGACTGCGGGGGGAAGAATCTTAACCCGCCAGCCTAGGGCTTGTAATGGCGCTTCAGGTGCAGGAAGGCGGGCAGTTCAATTTTGAGATTTTTTAGAAACCGGGAAGAGGCTGATTCCCCTGAGTCTAGAATGGCCGGGTTTGGATGTTCATGCATCCCGTTTTTGTCTGAAACCAGTTCCAGCAAATTGCGATCGGTTAAGATTTGCTCTAAAACAGTTTTTAATTGCAAAACGCTTTGCTCGGCAGAAAGGCAATGATCTTTCCAATGCTGCACCCCGGTCTCGTATTCGCTGGCCTGTTTAGCCTGCTGGAGGATTTGTTCTTGCATTTCAGCCACTTGCTGCTCCAACTGCGTGGCGCGATCGCGATAAAAACTAGACTGGCCCTCTAGTTCCTGATAAGAATGTTGCAGTTTTGCCTGATGGAGCAACTGGCTAGAGAATTCAGTCTCTAAGGCTTCCAACTTGGCTTGAGCGGTCAGCAGATTTTTACTTAAGCCCTGAATTACCTTGTTTTTGTCAGTATCCGGGGTTTGAGTTTTTTGCAGAGCCGTAATTACTTCCTGCTGTCCGGCTAAAGTGACTTTGGTACGCTGTAGTTGAGCCTCTAGTTGATGGATGGTTCCCTGGCGATCGCTGAGGTTAGATTGGCCTTGGTCAACCTGGGTTTTTAGCTGCGATATTTCGGCCTGTTGGGCTTGAATCTGGTTCTCGGTTTCAATTAAGTCGGTTTGCAGCTCCTGATTTTGTTGTTGTACCTGACCCAGCTCAGTCGTTAGGTTTGCCTGGTCGAGGAGTTGGGTTTTGAGGGCGGCGATCGCTTGCTGTTGGATTTGGGCGGCTTCTTCTGTCGCTGCTAGCTGATTTTCTAGAAAAGCCTGATCTGCTAGCTGGAATTTTAACTCCTGAATAAACCGTTGACACTGATCCAGGGCTTGCTCGAGGTGGTGAATTCGCTCAGTTTGGTTTGAATGCAGGGGGTCGGTATAAGCTAGCTCGGTCAGCAAGGCCCGATGCTTCTGTTGACCTGGAGGGGAATCTGAGCCATTGCCAGACTGCTCAGGAACGCTTGGATGGGCTTGATCATGCCCCGACCTTTCGCTACTAGAACTGGAATGAAGCACCTCCGGTGGGGCATCACTGGGCAATTTCAACGTCTGCTCCTTGGGGGGCGTTTGAGCTGCCGCCAACCCGGCTGGAACCTCTGACGGGGGTTCAAGGGCGGCTTTCCAATTAAGCTCTAATTGCTGCATAGTGATTTTCTGCGGATAAAACCCTGAAAAAGGCACGGGATTTTGCAATAAGTGACCGGGAGTAAAAGCATGATTTCCGACTTCAAAACTAGGGTCTAAGCCTCCCATTGTCATGAACCTCCTGACATCAATTTCTCTAGGGGCAATCTGCTTTGAACAATAACGATTAATTCAATTAGTGCTTTTTCGTTACACTTCTTCGTTACATAGAAGCAGTAAGTTAATCGGTCACCGAGCCCAATCCCTTGAGTTCAGAAGCAGCCGCCTAACCCTCCCCCCTTTATCTGTAAGCTAATCAACCATTTCGAGGATGCTAGCACGCCTAAACTATCGCACAAAATCTCCAGGTAGAGGATGGGCTTTAATGGTTTGTAGCGAAATTATCTCTAAAAAACAAGGGGGTAACCCTCGGATATAAATTTCAGGTGGACTCTGGTTAAGGAGACTCAGTTCTTTCGACAGGCAGCTGTTGATTGAGAGACCAGCGATGCTCAACCGTATGCCCAGCCCGCTGACAGCTTTCTTCCAGGTGTTTTTGGCGGACCAACGCCTTGCGCAGGTGAATAATCACTTCCTGCAGTTGTTGATACTGCGCAGATTGATGATCAAGGGCAGAGAGGGTCTGGCGCTCCAGAATCTGCAGGAGCAGTTCATAGTGAATATGAGAAGGAAGGGGAATTAAAGCCATTTGCCTGCACCGATGGTTAACCCGGCAATCACCGGGATAAATTGCTGCTGATCACCGCCAGAGGTCAGCGATCTTCTGTTGCATCTGCTCCTGTTCACTGGTGCCCAAGCTCGGATCAGCTTTTACCAGAGACTCGCCAATTAATACGGCCTCTGCCCCGGCAGCAGCGACTTGTTGCAAATCTGCGGCGGTGCGGAGCCCAGATTCGCTAACTACTAAAATTTCTTTTGTTTGCAGTAACTGGGTCCGGGCTTGCAAAATCTCACAGCTGGTTTGCAGGTCCACGGAAAAATCTTCCAGATTGCGGTTGTTAATCCCCAGCAGCTTTACACCCTCCAAGGCCAACACGCGATCGGTTTCTGCCAGGGTATGCACCTCCACCAGGGCACTCATGCCCATGGCATTGACAATTTTGATTAAATATTGCAGATCTTGATCTGAGAGAATCGCCGCAATCAGTAAAACGGCATCCGCCCCCTTGGTTCGGGCCAGGTGCATCTGATAGGGATAAAGCACAAAGTCTTTACACAGCAGGGGCAGGTCCACCTGGGCCCGAATCTGCTGCAGGTTGTCAAAGCTACCCTGGAAAAATTTTTGATCTGTCAACACCGACAGGCAGGTGGCCCCGGCGGCCTCGTAGGCTTGGGCAATGGCCACCGGATCAAAATCAGCTCGCAGCACCCCTTTGCTGGGAGAGGCTTTTTTGACTTCGGCTATCAAAGCTGGCTTGGTTTTGCCCTGGCGCAGAGCCGTGACAAAGTCTTTGGGGGGCGGGGCTTCTAGTGCCTGGCGCTGGAGCTCAGACAAGGGCAGTCGCTCCCGCCACTGGGTAACTTCGAGTTCTTTGTGCCAGACTATTTCTTCCAAGATGTGCCGGGGGGCAGCATCCGGGGCAGGAATCTGGTAGCGAAGGTCTTGAACCGAGATAGCCGGGTTGGGAGGACGACGACGAATTTGCATGCCAGCACTATAGCCTGAAAAAAAAGTTAATGGGTAGCAGCAGCGCGCTTGTAGGCCTCATCCAGGACTTCAGAGAGGGTGGGATGGGTGTGCACCAGATGGGACAGGGCCTGAACGGTTGCCCCCTGGGCGATCGCATTGGAGGCTTCGTGAATTAAATCCGCAGCGTGCATGCCGATAATGTGAGTGCCTAGAACTTCCCCAGTGTCTGGCCGGAAGATGATTTTGGCAATTCCATCGGTTTCGCCTTCGGCCAGGGCCTTGGAGTTGCCTTTAAAGTAAGTCCGCACAGCCTTGACCTCAAAGCCTTCTGCATCACCTAGGGCTTTGGCATCCGGTTCTGTGAGGCCAACAAAACTAATTTCTGGATGGGTAAAGGCAGCGGCTGGGATGCTGCGATAGTTGACCTGGCGATCGTGGCCAACAATATTTTCCACGGCGACAATCCCTTGCGCGGAGGCGGTATGGGCAAGCATCATCTTGCCGGTGGCATCGCCAATTGCCCATACATGGTCAACCACTTCCCCTTGACTGAGGGCTGCTAGCTGGTCATTCACCGGAATAAAGCCCCGCTGGTCTGTTTCTACGCCCACTGTTTCTAGACCAAGATCTCGGGTGGCCGGAATCCGACCAGTGGCGACCAGACAGGCATCGACTTCTAGAACCTCTACGACTTCCTTGGTTTGGGTGTCGGCCAGCTCGATCACCACCGGGGAACCAGGGGTAACCTTCTTTGCCAGCCGCCCCACGCGGGTTTCAATATCCCGAGGATTGATCAGCACCCGCTGGGCTAGTTTGGCAATGTCCGGGTCAAAGGTGGGCATCAGTTGATCCAAGGCTTCAATGATCGTCACCTCAGACCCCAAGGCGGTGTAGACGTCAGAGAACTCCAGGCCAATGTAGCCGCTGCCAACGATCGCCACCCACTGCGGTAGCCACTCTAGCTTGATTGCTTGATCGCTGGTAAAGACGGTTTGACCATCGACTTCAATCCCAGGAGGCACCCAGGGCTCTGAGCCACTGGCGACAATAATATCTTTGGCACTCAGGGTTTGCTCCCCGGCATCGGTTTGCACCGAGACTTTTTGGGCGGCGGTGATCTTGCCCCAGCCACGAATAATCTCTACCCCCAGACGCTCAAGACTTTTGGTCAGATCCCCGCGAATTTTTTCGGCCAGGTTGGTTGCATGGGCTGCGACCTGAGGGCGATCGTAGGAAACCTGCCCCAGTTGAATCCCTAGGGTATTTAAATGATGTTGATCTTTAAGCTCTCGAACTCGCCCGGCGGCGGCCAGCAGAGCCTTGGAAGGGATACAACCCCGGTTGACGCAGGTTCCTCCCATGTCCCCGGCTTCGATGATCGCTGTTTTTAAGCCGCAATCAACCGCATGTAAAGCAGCACCGTGGCCACCGACCCCAGCGCCAATAATCACTAAATCGTAGTCAAATTCCTGGCTCACGTTGCTCTCCCTGGTCTTTCTCTTTATTCTCGACTGGCAAGCCCCCCTTCGACAAGCACAATCGATACTAAACTTGCTTCGATTCAGATTTCAAGTGCCTGTTAGAACTTGCAAAAGGCTTCAACACCAGAACTGAGCCACAAGCGTTGTTTAGTCTATTCCTCACAGATTATCTCTTAAAGCCGGGATTAAAAATTGCGTCAGGGTGTGGGCATCGACGCCTAGCTCTGTCTGCTCTTGGGCTGCTAACCGTCCGGCCTGGGCGTGCCACCAAACAGCACTGGGGACCACCGCCTCAATCTGGGTTTGGCTAGCCGCAGCCTGGGCAACCAGACCCCCGACCAACCCCGTCAGGACATCACCACTACCCCCTCTTGCCAGGGCTGGGGTGCTTTCAGGGTTAATCCAAACCTGACCCTGGGGTGTGGCGATCGCCGTTCTAGCCCCTTTGAGAACTACCACAGCCCCAGATTGTGCAGCCGCCGTCTTTACGGCCTCCAAGAGATTTGTCCCCTTTGCCACCTCTGGAAACAGCCGCTGGAACTCCCCTGCATGGGGCGTCAGCACCGTCGGAGCTTGCCGGGTTGATAGGGTGGGAATGGTTCCCTGATTCGCCAGAATGTTCAAGCCATCAGCGTCCAAGACCAACGGGCGATCGCTGTTAAGAACCTGCTGGACCACTGACTCAGCTTCTAGGGTCAAACCGGGGCCACAGGCAATGGCATCAAACTGGCTCAGGTTAGTTCCCTCCGGAAGCCCAGCGATCGCCCCGGTTTCCGTCTCTGGGCAACTGAGCACTAGGGCCTCTGGCAAGTGACTATTGAGCAGCAACTGCAGGGAAGCTGGCACGGCAATATAAAGCATCCCCACACCACTGGCTCGGGCTCCCAGGGCCGTTAATAGGGCACCGCCACCGTAGCGGTGAGACCCACAAATTAGCAACAGAGACCCGAGCTTGTACTTATAGGTTGACAGCGGGCGAGGCAATGGCAAATGGGCTATCGCGGCTGCTTTGGTCAGGCGTTGAATCCGAGGGACTTCCCCCAAAATTTCCTGCACATCGACTAAAGGAATATCAATATCCACCCGTTCCACAGTGCCGATAAAACGTAAGGCTTGATCCTGCAATAATCCTAGTTTCCAAAGCCCGATACAAAAGGTATGCTGAGCCTGAACTGCGGTTCCCAAGATTTCTCCGGTGTCACTGTGCACCCCGGAAGGCATATCCAGACTGAGAATCGGCTGGAGCCATTGATTTATCTGCTCAACCATCTCTGCCAGTGGAGACTCTAGGTTACGCTCCTGCCCATAGCCAAATAAGCCATCAATCAGCAGATCACAATCCTCTAAAGATTCAATTCCCTGGGCGACCGGAATCCCCAAACTCTCAACATAGCGACCATGATTTGCGGTGAGTTCCTTGGCCTTGGCTAGAGGGCGGCAAATTTGAATAGTGTACCCGCAAAAGTGTAGCTCCAGAGCAATCACCAGGGCATCGCCGCCATTGTGTCCTGGCCCCACTAAGACTCCAATCCGCGAAAAATCCCGTAAAGGATAGAGACTTTGGATGTGCCTGGCAATTAAGCCGCCAACTTTTTCCATCAAGGCGGCAACCGGCATCCCGGCCTCAAACATACGGGATTCAATCTTGCCCATCTGCTCAGCCGTCACAATCACTTGATCGATTTTTGCTTGCCGCTGATCCAGGGTTTCCAATTTCGTACCTCTGAAATCTATCCTCTTCTGGAAGCGTAAGGCCAATCCTTTCTAGATCGCAGTGATTCCACGCCCAAAAATCGCCTCAAACAAAAGAATTATCAGGACCATTCCGCCTGCGGCTGCCCAAGTCAGAGCGATCAGTTTGAAGGCGAAGGAAGTTTTGATTGGCTTTTTCTTGCTGACCCTGCGTCTGATCATTAATACAATTCCTTTAAATCCACTTTAGGGCCTACTAAAGAGTGAATCTGGTCTTCAAAGATACTTCAAAGATCAAGACTGCTCACCTATTCGGTTCCCTTAAGTCACTCTAAAGGGTTGTCGGGGCGATCGCTTCTTTCTGATGAAAGAATCCTTTCCCAGCAACACCTGAGTGTAAAGCTAAATGTTCTGGATTTTTTTTCGCCAGGGCAAACTGGTATTTTTGTCTTGATGTGAGGAGAAACTGCTCATGAACCTCAAGCCCACCCGATCCAATCTAAAAGTTCTAGGGATTATCTCTGGAATTACCCTGCCTGTAATCGCCTTAGCCGGAATCCTGGTCAGAGCCCAGACAGCCCCCCCGGTAGCCCCGGCCCCGACCACCGTGCCAGCCAGTCCCCCATCGCCAATAGTTACTCCGACAGCAGCGCCCACACCGATACCCGATGTTCCTGCTAGTCCGACCCCGGCAGAAACCGCTGCTCCCAGCCCGATCATGACTCCCACAGCAGTGCCCACCCCGATCCCTGATGCCCCCGCCAGCCCAGAGGTGACGCCAGCACCGGAAACAACTCCCCCGAGCCCAGATCCCAGTCCAACTCCTGTCCCGAGCCCAGTTCCAGCTCCAACAGCGAGTCCAACCACGACTCCTAGCCCAGCACCCACGACAGTTCCAACCCCCGCTCCGGAATCTCCGGCACCCCCAAGTCCGGCTCCCAGTCCAACTCCTAGTCCGGAACCTTCGGCGACCCCAAGTCCAACTCCTAGCCCTGAACCGATTCCAGGCCCCGCCTCTGGCGAGTCTCTTAAGAAGTATTCTTCTAGTCAGGCACCCGTGCTTACCCTCGGCAGTCAGGGAGAAGCCGTTAAAGATCTGCAAACCTATTTGAAAAATGCTGGTTTCTATAGTGGCAAGGCTGATGGCATCTTTGGGCCTCAGACACGGGCAGCGGTTGTCAAATTCCAGAAATCTAAGGAATTAAGAGGTGATGGCATTGTTGGCCCTAAAACCTGGTCGGCGATGATTGGCTCATAAGCTTCAATAGTAATCCCCCAAAATAGGATTATTTGTTTGGATTAGTTGAGGCAGGTTGCCTGTGAACCAGGGTTGCCCCTGACTGATCCGTCGGCAAGACCAGGATCTCACTGATATTGACATGGGCTGGGCGCGTCAGACAAAACACCACTACATCGGCTACATCTTCTGGTGTTAAAGGGGTTAAACCATTATAGACTTGCCTGGCCTGATCAGTATCACCGTGAAAGCGAACTTGACTAAACTCTGTTTCAACTAAGCCCGGATCGACCGAAGTCACTCTTACCGGCGTCCCTAAAAGATCTTGCTTCAGCCCTTCAGAAAGCGATCGCACTGCTGCTTTAGAGGCACAGTAAACATTTCCCTTGGGGTAGGTTTGATGACCGGCAATCGAGCCGATATTGAGAATATGGCCCCGTTGGCGCTCCACCATCCCCGGAACTAAAGCGCGGGTGACGTAGAGCAAGCCCTTAACATTGGTGTCGATCATTTCCTCCCAATCTTGGATATTGCCTTCGTGGAGCTTGTCAAGACCGCGGCTGAGTCCGGCATTGTTGACCAAAATATCCACGTTGCCCCAGGGAGAGGGCAAGTCTGCAAAGGCTGACTCAACCTGCTGGCGATCGCGCACATCCAAACCCAAAAGATAGGTTTGGGTATTAAATTCTTGGCGCAACTGCGCTGCCAATTTTTCTAGCCGCTCAATTCGGCGGGCGGCCAGGATTAATTTTGCCCCGGTGGGAGCGATCACTCTAGCACAGGCCGCGCCTATCCCGCTGCTGGCCCCGGTAATTAAAACAACTTGGTTCTGAATTGAAACCATTCCTGCGGCTATATAGAACTTAGGCAATCTCAGTCTACCGAGATTGGGTTAAACTTCCTGCTGTAGAGCCACTATTCACCCTGAAAAATTCTTTTAAGCTGAGATTCTAATTTAGATCTCACAAAACCCAAGCGGGGGCGCTTCTCTAGATAAGTTTGTTTTAATATTTTTATCGCTGAGTAGATTAACTTATGCAGACTGATTCCTCCCATGACTTTCCAGAACGCAACTATCCAGTTGATTTAGATGTCTATGACTTGGAAGTGAGTCGGCTAAAGCGCTGGCAAACGTTCTTGGCTGGTTTTTTGCTACCCACTGTGATCCTAACCGGCATCTTGGGGGGGCTTTGGCTAAGGCTAAAATCCCAGCAGAATGACCTAGAATCTCAAATTCAGTTGCTGCAGGCTAGCAAGCCTGGAGTCAATCAAATTCAGGATCTTAGAACCGAAGTTAATCAACTGAATCAACAGGTCAAGACCCTCAATCAGCAGGTTCCCCAAAATATTGCTAGCCAGCTTCCAGCCATCCAAACTAAGCTGACGGAGCTAGACAGCCGCATTAGTGAGGTTAGTTCTCAAGCTGGTGGAGTCACTGAGCAGCAACTTAATCAAGCCATCCAGCAAGCGCTTCAATCTCAAAGCCAGCCGCCCCAGCCCTCCCCTAGCCCTTAAAGCAGCTCTAACTGAGTCAGTGACTCAGCAGGATAACGGCATATCCTCGAAATCTTATCGATAACCTCTGCAACGTCTACCTAAATGCAGGGTTAGGTTATTTCATCATCCATAAATTCTTTAGCTTGCCTAGGGAACTTTTTTATTAGCCACTGTAAAAGCTCAAGCTGAGCATCACCCTTTGCACGTCTTACTTGCGCCAAAAGCTTTAGATTCGATGGCCTTTCTAGTGTTAAGTTTGAAGCTCCTTCATTGCATACAGAACAGATTGCACGCAGGTTATAAGGATCATCTGTTCCTCCTTGAGATTTATCTACGATATGTCCGATGTGTAAGCGAGTTTTTCTTGTTAAATCATAGGGATGTAACTGCCCTGCAACTGCACCGCACATTTGACAGGTAAATCCATTTCTATCTAGGACAAATGAACGCGTTTCTTTTGAAATAGCCCGCTCAAATGCAGGATGTGGTACAGGATCTTCAAGAATATATTGACCAGGTTTCAAATCATCTCGATCGTTGTGGGTCTGAACTTGATAGCCTTCTTCAGATCTAAGCTCCCTTACGCGCCTAGCCCATTCTGTAATTCCTCCAGCAACTTCTCTAAGCTCATCAGAGTCCATAACTCTGCCAACGTTTTTCAAGAAATGCTCTCTGAGTCTAGTTCTAGCCCCTTTTTTTTGACTCATGAGATACAACACCCCTTATCCCGCAACTGCAAATACAGTTCTACGGCTCAGACATTGATGAACTTCTAAAGCTACTGACTTGGCAACGGGAGGGGGAAATGCATTGCCGACTTGACGATATGCAGGAGTTTTTTTACCAGTGAAATGCCACTCATCAGTAAAACCCTGAAGTTTTGCAACCATTTCAACTGTAAGTCTTGGCATTCCAAAAAAATCTCTTGTGGGAGCTTCATTGGCCAGTCCCATGCCATCTACGCCCAAGTTTGCCCACGCACGTTTTGCACGAGTAGGCCCTAGATCTGGACCACCATGCTTCTTAGAACCACCTACTATTGTCGGGGCAATATCATTAGCTATAAGCTTCCATTCTTCGGCTCCACTCCAGCCATTTGAAGCCATTTGGTTGTACAAAAGTTCACCAACAGTTAGTGGTTTTCTTTCATGCCGACGCGGCCATACAAAATTTTCTGATAAGTCTTTTCGGATGGCGACAATCACTACACGAGGTCTGAGTTGGGATACACTAAAATCTGAAGCATTAAGCAATTTCCAATCAGTCTCATATCCCATCTTTTCAAGTTGGCATTTAAAGTTAAACCTATAATTCTCAAATACTAGGTCTAAAAACCCCCGAACATTCTCTAGCATGACCGCACGAGGCTTACACTCATGTACTAAACGTAATGCTTCGGGAAAGAGGTCACGCTCATCATCTTCTCCTAGTTGCTTGCCTGCCTTAGAAAAGGGAGGGCAAGGTATCCCGCCAGCCAATAAATCAATACCCTCAAAGGACTTACCCTCAAATTGCTTTAGATCACCTTCAATAACATTCCATTTAGGTCTATTGAGTCTTAATGTATTGCAACAAGCTTTATCAATCTCAACAAGTGCTTCAGGTTCAAAGCCTGCTTGCTCTAGCCCTAATGCTTGACCACCAGCACCAGCGCAAATTTCTAAACACGTCATCTGAGCCATCTGTGCTTTTTATTTTGCTTGTCCAGTTAAAGATCTTACGGGATTAGCGAACTTGATGCTAGCTTTTATGATTTAGGCACTTAACAGTGAATCTACCTGGCAAGCTACAAGGAAAATGACCCAAAGGTTATTGAAGCCTTCAATGCCTCTGTAAAACCTGACTTACGTTACCTTCATGCTTAGCAAGCTGAATATTTGATTGACCGTCAACTCTAAGTCAATCTCTTCTAGAACTGTCAAGCTATCTTCTTGCTGCAAAAACTCCGGCTGCTGTTGCGGTTGAAAGACAATGATGGAGCGATCGCCGGGCTCAATTAACCATCCAAGCTGACAACCGTGATTTAAACAGTGCAGAATCTTGCCGGTAACCCGATTGGAGCTTTGGTCTGGAGAGAGAATTTCAATCACCCAGTCAGGAGCCGCCAGAACGTTATCTAGGGGTTCTCCGTTCTGATCTAGCTCAATACGTTGCCAGCGAAACACAGCTATATCCGGAATAATTGAGCGATCGCCAAAGGTGCAACGCAACTCAGGAAAGGCATAGGCAATTTGCTTGGCCTCTGTGACTTGATTAAATGCCTCGATTAACTTGCCCTGAAGCCTAGAATGACGGGCCTTTGGCATGGGTTTTTGGATGATTTTACCCTGAATGTACTCACTCCCAGGCTTTGTTTCTGGTAACTTCAGAAACGCCTCCAGGGTTAGTGATGCAGGTTTGGCAACTGTCATGGTTCTTGCTGTTTGAAGTGCCTAGGTCTAGTTTATCAATGTCCATTTCCCAAACCGCTAACCCCTTGATAGAAAGCTCTTCTCTGAGGCTCAGGGAAGCTCCTAGAGTAGTTCTAACTGAGTGATTGATGCGGTTGAAGGGGCAATTCCCATCAAGACTTTAAGCTGTCGAGCCGTGGTAACTGACTGGCTTTTGTAGCAGTTGTTGGCAAATAAGTATACCTGCTGAGCTTGCTCCTGCAGTTTCTCAAGCTTAGGCACCCATTCCTGCAATTCTGTCTCTGAGTAGCTGTAATCGTAGCGCTGATAAGCCTGCTCGTGTTGCCACCAGTTGCTGGCATTGCGGCCATGAAAACGGACGTAGGCAATGGGGGCAGTCACCACGGCAATCGGGGGAATCAGCACCTCAAAAGAGGGTTGGTCAACACAACAAAATCCCAGTTCCAACTCGCGCAGCCAATCAAACACAGACTGCTGAACCCAACTGCGATGGCGAAACTCAACCACGGTGGGAATGTCCCCCAGGAGATCGCGAAGCTTTTCGAGGTAGGTGCGATTTTCAGGCGTGTGATCAAAAGCGGTGGGAAACTGAGCCAGAACACAGCCAAACTTGCCTTGATCTTGTAGGGGCTGGAGGGCCTGAGAAAATTTCTGACATAGGACCGGATCGGGGTTGCGATCTGAGCTGAGATCGTGGGTGATCTGCCGGTTGAGTTTAAGGGTGAACTGAAACCCATCCGGGACTTTCGCCGCCATGGCTGCTAGGGTCCGGACCGAAGGCATCCGGTAGTAGTTAGAGTTGATTTCTACCGTGTTGAATTCTTGAGCATAATAAGGGCAGCATTCCAGATTGCTTGAGATTGGCAGGATAAAACTCTCCCTTCCAATCTGTGTAGCTATAACCACTGGTGCCAATGCGTAACATCGTCTGCTGAGTTTGGTAGACTGCTGGGTATTGTTCTGGCGCTGCCTCAATGCCAAAGCCGCTGTCACTGCTGTTTGTCTCTACCCCGGTAGGTCCTTTGGGATCTGGCACCGGGGGCGGCGTTGAGCTCACCCTTTTTAATATGGCCCAGGTGCTGCGCCAGCGGGGGCATTTTGTGCAGGTGGTTGCCCCCCAGGGGTCGCAGTTACCGGAGATTCCAATTCTAGAAGTGGCTGGAGAACTGCAAATCCCGGCGCAAACTCAAACAAGAGACACGGCGATCGCGATGCCAGCAAACTCTGTCCTGGCCCGGATGTGGGACTATGCCCGCCAGGTTCAGGACAAGTACGATCTGATTGTCAATTTTGCCTACGACTGGCTGCCGTTTTATCTCACCTCGTTTTTTCATAAACCCATTGCCCATATGGTCAGTATGGGCTCCCTGACCGAAGCTATGGATGAAATCATTGATCAGGTGGCAACGTACCCCAACACCCTTGGGGTCTATACCCGTACTCAGGCAGAAACCTTTGCCTTTGCTGACCAGTGTTTTCCCCTGGGCAGTGGATTGGACTTATCCCTTTACCAGTTTTGCTCAGAACCCGGCCCGGCTTTGGCTTGGCTGGGTCGGATCGCTCCGGAAAAAGCTCTGGAAGATGCTGTGGCAGCGGTGCAGGCCACTGGGACTCCTTTAAAAATTTTGGGACAAATTCAAGACTCGGCCTACTGGCAGCAAATTCAGCAAGACTATCCCCAGGCCCCAATTGAATACCTGGGCTTTCTGCCCACCAACCAGATGCAACACGTCCTGGGCCAGTGTCGGGCACTGCTAGTCACCTCCCGCTGGGTGGAAGCCTTTGGCAATGTCTTAATCGAAGCCCTAGCCTGTGGGGTGCCGGTAATTGCTTACCGCCGAGGGGGACCGGTGGAGATAGTCCGAGATCGGGTCACAGGATACCTGGTTGAACCGGATAGTGTTCCGGGACTGGTTGAGGCGATCCAAAATATTCATCAAATAGATCGCCATGCCTGTCGCCACCAAGCGGAGGCTGAATATTCCCTGGCGGCCCTGGGCGATCGCACGGAAGCCTGGTTTGAGACCATTCTCTCAGAGCGATTATGAGTCTGTCAGTCTGCCAGGTGCCACCGCCATTAAAACCAGGCGATCGCCTTTGGGTAATCACCCCAAGTGGCACCCTGCGGGAACCAGAGATCCTGCAGCAAGGCATTGAGATCTGGGAATCCAGAGGCTACCAGCTCGAATTAAGTTCCCAGCTAAAAGGCCGCTGGGGTTACTTGGCTGGAACCGATAGCGATCGCCGTTTGGCTCTGGAAACGGCGATCAAAGATCCTGACTGTAAGGGCATTCTCTGTTCTCGCGGCGGCTACGGGGGCGCCAGATTACTAGAAGATTGGCGCTGGCCCCCCGCTGAGCCGAAATGGTTGATTGGCTTCTCTGACATCACCAGCCTGCTTTGGAGCCTTTGCCAACAAGGAATTGCCGGGGTGCATGGCCCAGTCCTCACGACGCTGGCGGCAGAACCAGATTGGTCTCAGGCGCGACTGTTTGACTGGGTAGAAGGTCGGCCCTTGCCCTCTTTAACTGGAACGGGTTGGGGTGGCGGAAAGGCGCGGGGCCTTCTACTGCCAGGGAATTTAACTGTGGCCACTCACCTACTAGGAACGCCGATTCAGCCCCCCCTGGAGGGGGTGATTTTAGCCCTGGAAGATGTCTCCGAGGCTCCCTACCGGATTGACCGAATGCTAACTCAGTGGCGCCTGAATGGGGCTTTAGACCAGGTGCAGGGAATTGCCCTGGGTCGGTTTAGTCAATGTCAGGCGCCTGACCATATCCCCAGCTTCACTGTGGCTGAAGTCTTACGCGATCGCCTGGGGGATTTAGGAATACCAATCGTCTCGGATCTGCCCTTTGGTCACAACGGTGTCAATGCTGCCTTGCCTATGGGACTTCCGGCTTGCCTGGATGCAGATCAGGGGACTTTAATGGTTGAACCAATACCGGATTAAGGTTACTGAAGCTTAATCAGACATTTTGCATTCGATCTTTACTTAGGATTTCGTCTTGATTGCAGTGGTGTTGCGCTCCCAAAACACGCCATCGCCAAAGCCTTGAATCTGTCTAACGGAGTCTGCCAACTCCAATCGTCGTTGAGCCAGCAAGCAGTAATCTTGATCTAGTTCAATCCCTAAATAGTTGCGGCTGAGTTTCTTGGCCACAACGGAGGTCGTGCCACTGCCCAAAAACGGGTCTAGGACAAAATCTCCGGGGTTTGTGCTGGCCAGAATTAGCTTGGCCAGCAATTTCTCGCTTTTTTGAGTGGGATGGGGGGTATTTTCTGGCATGGACCAGAAGGGAATACTGATATCCGTCCAGAGATTAGAGGGGTGGGTGTCTCGAAAGTTTCCCTGGGCTGTTGCTTGCCAGTCCTTAGGCGTTCCATCCTGATGCCGGTAAGGGGCCATCACCTTGCGCCGCAGCTTCACAGCCTCAACATTGAACATGTAGGTGTCAGAGCAGGTGCAAAACCAAATGTCTTCACTGGCATTCTTCCAGTTTGCCCTGGCCCCACGACCTTTTTCCCGCTCCCAGGTTATCCGATTGCGAACGGTAAAATGGGCGGCAGCGACGGTAAAAATCGACGCGGAAGAAAGCCAATCTCCACAGATATAGATTGAGGCGGTGGGCTTGAGCAAAGGCACCAGCACAGTCACAATCTGATCTAACCAGGCTGTGTAGGCTTCTACGGCTCGCTGAGCAAACCGACGGCCGTTAAAATCTTTGGTTAGGTTATAGGGCGGATCGAGAATTAGCAGATCCACAAAGCTGGAGGGTAAAGATTTAGAAACTGTCAGACATTCACCCCAAATTGTGCCAATGGGAGGATCTGAGAATCCATTTTTAGGAATAGCTTGAATAAGACGCGCTGCAAGTCTGGCGCGATCGCCATCGCTAAGTTTAAGGGTCCGATTTCTATTTTTCTTGGGGGTGGCTTGGCTGGGGTGGGTCGGCACGATCTAAAGTCACGGCTGCTTAACCTCAATCATACTCACTGACAGGCCAAGCTCCAGATTGCTGCTGTTGAAAGTGACAAGCTCCACTTCCGGAGACGAAAAGCCGCTTCAGTCAAATTCAGGTCTATGAAAAAGCCCAAGAAAGCATTGGTTTCTTGTATCCATGGACACATAGAAAATTAACATTTTGTCCTTGCCTGGGATAGAAGCTATAGTCCCTAGAACTCTCTATGCTTCCTAGCAGGCGGTTAATCTCCTGCAAAAAGAATTTGTTGATCATGAACCCTATTAGCGTTGTTTTAGTTGAAGACCACGATCTGACCCGGTTTGGCATCCGGACAGTTCTTAGGCAGGGCGGTGAGGTAGACGTGGTGGGAGAAGCAAGGAATGCGGTAGATGGCCTGAAATTACTGCAAACCAAGCAGCCAGATGTGGCAGTGGTCGATGTCGGTCTGCCGGGAATGGATGGGATTGAGTTGATCCAGCGGTACAAATCATCGCACCCCCAAGCCAAAGTGCTAATGCTGACACTGCAGGACCATGAAAAAACGGTTCTGGCTGCTTTTGCTGCCGGGGCAGATTCCTACTGCCTTAAAGATGATATTAAACTAAACAATTTGCTCGAAGCTTTACGGGTGACCTCCCAGGGCCAATCCTGGATTGATCCGGCAATTGCCAAAATTGTCCTGCAGCATGTTCGGCAAGGGCGCCCGCGATCAGAGATTAGTATTGCCACCAAGACAATCGCTATTGGCGCTGCTGGGGCTGATTATAACCAGATTATAGAGACCTACCCCCTAACAGAACGAGAGCTAGAGGTTTTAGAACTAATTGTGGACGGCCACAGCAACGAGGAGATCGCCGGCAAGCTTTATATCACCGTGGGTACGGTTAAAACCCACGTTCGCAATATCCTCAATAAGCTATGTGCTGATGACCGCACTCAAGCAGCGGTTCTAGCCCTGCGAGCCGGACTCATCTCTTAAGGGAAATTTATCTGTAAAA
>JBGTDP010000018.1:0-9155 GCA_041748255.1 Thermosynechococcaceae cyanobacterium
CCATAAACCCGCCACCAGTAACTCTCCAACAGGGCTCTACTATTCCGTAAAGACTGCTTGAGTCCCTGCCCCAATAGCACCAACCCCTGGGCCATCAGCCCAAAGGCAAAGAAGTAATGCGTCGCTATCCCCAGGCTGTTAACAAGCACCCACAATAACCCAACCCCTAGGGGCAGTTTGCGCTGCTGTTCTATCCTGCGGGTGGCCACGACTAAACATCCCAATGAAG
The DNA here is from genome assembly GCA_041748255.1 of Thermosynechococcaceae cyanobacterium. GTDB lineage: Bacteria > Cyanobacteriota > Cyanobacteriia > Thermosynechococcales > Thermosynechococcaceae > JBGTDP01. Next base: position 230 of record JBGTDP010000018.1, read on the forward strand.
CAATTCCCCACAGAATTGGCAAGGTGTAGTGTCGGGCTTCTTGAGCTAGATAAATCCCAAAGGGTGAAACAGCCATTAAGGCGGCACAAAGTTGTCCCACCAAGGCAGATCTAAAGGCTAAATATCCTAAGCCAAAGACGGCTGGGATGGTCAGGACTCCAAACAAGGCACTCAAAGCTCTAGCCGCCCACACTAGGGTATCTGCTTGCTCTAGGGGAAATAGCTGTAGCCACCAGTGGGTTAGGACAAAGTACAGGGGGGGATGGTTGCTCTCGGCAAGTAGATTGTGGACGACTGCTCCTACACTTGCTGGGGAAGAGGGTGCCAAGGGTTGCAGCAGCACTTGGGAGGAGATTACCTGGTCGAGGGGGATGCTCCTAAAACTATGCCCGAGGCTAAATACAAGGGTGGCGAATTCGTCGGTTCCCAAGGGCTCAGAAGCAAGGTGAGCAAAGCGCAAGCCAGCCCCAACTGCAATCCACAGCAGCAGCAACAAAAGATGCCCCACCAGGGCTGAGCTATAAACTTTAACTGCAGCCACTTTAAAAGGTCCATGGGGAAATCACGAAGGACAAGATCTCCACTAGTTTCTAAGATTTAGGATACTGTGAGGTCAGCATTTGCCAAGATTCTCAAATTAAGCAGTCATGCTCGCTCTTCAGAAGCTTCTCACCCAGCCATCCCAACCGCACAAACATCCAATGGTGAGAGTCTGGTTGAGCCTGAGCCTGGCAATTGCTTTTTACTACGGTGTATTGTCCCTGCAGTATGCATTTGCCGGTGACTACATTGTCCAAGATGATGCCCGCCACTATCTGATAGCGACCCAGCGGTTTATTGATCCAAATCTGTTTCCCAATGATTTGATCGCCGACTACTATCAGGCGGTCACGCCCAGTGGCTATGCAGTCCTGTTTCGAGCAATAGCCGCCCTTGGGGTTGAGCCGACTGTGGCCATTAAGGTTTTACCCCTAGGGCTAGGACTGGTCACTACGGTCTACTGCTTTTGGGTGTCTCTGTCATTATTCGCAGTTCCGGCGGCAGCATTTACCTCAACCTTAATCTTGAATCAAGCCCTGTGGCTGAGGCACGACCTTGTTTCAGCCGCCCCTCGGGCCTTTGTGTATCCTTTGTTTTTTGCTTTTTTGTACTATCTGCTCAAACAGCAGCTCGTTCCCTTATTGATTGCGATCGCCCTGCAAGGACTGTTTTACCCTTCCGCAGCGCTGGTGGAGGTCGCAGTCCTAAGCATCCGGTTATTGCGTTACCGAAATGGTCGTATAAGCCCCTCGCAAAACCGCCGAGATTATTTATTTTGGTTGGCTGGAGCTGTGATCGCCCTAGTGGCGCTATTAGCCTATACGCCAGAGCTTTCTAAATTTGGCCCTGTTGTAAATTTAGCTCAGGCAAAGGCAATGCCTGCATTTGGTCCCAATGGCAGAATTGGCTTTTTTGTCGAGAATCCATTTGCCTTTTGGCTCACCGGCGACAGTGGGGTGCATTTCCCGGTTTACCCCCCGATCATCTGGATCAGTGTTCTATTCCCGCTCTTGCAATCCCGTCGTCTGCCCCTGGCGAAGCATCTCTCTGAGAAAATTAGTCTGTTGGGACAGATTTTAGTCGCCTCTTTTGGCCTGTTCTTGCTGGCCCATCTGTTACTGCTAAGGCTCTACTATCCGGGACGATACACCGAGCACAGCTTGATCATTGTTATGGCCTTGGCCACGGGAATCACCTTGATCTTGTTGTTAGAGATCGGCCTACGTTGGTTACACCAGCAGCCAACCCTGAAGTTACCCCAACGATTATTGGTGGGATTGATTAGCTTTTTCTTAGTTACCTCTCTGGTGGTTCCTGAAATTCCGGCGGTGGTTTCTAGCGCCTACGATCTGATTATTGGCAAAGCTCCTCAAGTTTATGAGTTTCTGCAACAAACTCCCAAAGCCACCCTCACTGCCTCTCTATCAGAAGAGGCTAGCAACCTGCCCATTTTTGCCCACCGCCCGATCCTGATTGGGCGAGAATATGCCCTGCCCTACCACGTGAAATACTACACTCAAATTCGCCAACGGGCGATAGATCTGATCGAGGCTCAATACAGTTCTGAACCTGAATTGGTGAAACAGTTTATCCAAAAGTATAAGGTGGATTACTTCTTGATAGATCCCAATGCTTTTACCCCTGAGTACCTGGCAACGAATGCCTGGTTGCAGCAGTATCAGCCTGCTACCGACGAGGCGATCAAGCAACTCCAACAGGGGGAGCAACCTGTGCTCTCAAAACTTTCCCCACAGTGCGCTGTGCTTGAAACTCAGGGTCTGACACTGGTAAAAGCTGAATGTATTGCTCAAAATCTACCGTTGCAGTCAACCCTATCAGCTAAGAGGACAAGTGGCCTCAGAGGAGTTGCCGCAACTAAAGCGGCCAGGTAAGGGGAAGCCGCCCCAGGCGATCGCGCTAATATTCTTTACTTACAAAAACAAAACGGTATCCTATGCTATAAATATTCTGCGACCAGCGGTGATAGAAAGTGTTGTAATAACTACCGGAGAAAGAGATTGAGAAAGGTTGAAGCTATTATTCGTCCCTTTAAATTAGACGAAGTCAAAATCGCCCTTGTCAACGCTGGTATTGTTGGCATGACTGTTTCTGAGGTGCGAGGCTTTGGTCGGCAAAAAGGCCAGACAGAGCGCTATCGAGGCTCTGAATATACCGTGGAATTTTTACAGAAGCTGAAAGTTGAGATTGTGGTTGAGGATCACCAAGTCGATATGGTGGTTGAAAAGATTGTTGACGCTGCCCGTACCGGAGAGATTGGCGACGGCAAGATCTTTATCAGCCCTGTTGAACAAATTGTCCGGATTCGCACCGGCGAGAAAGACTTAGAAGCAATCTAAACAGCCATTTTTTCCTTAGGCTTGAAAATCACGATTAGAGACTTCTATATTTTTATCTGTAAATATTCATGGGAGTGATTGTCGGGACAACCAAACTACTTGGTGTGATTGGTTATCCGGTTGAGCACTCCCTTTCTCCTGTTATTCACAATGCCGCCTTGGCAAAGCTCTGTGAATCCCAGGAAACCGGGCTGGACTACGTTTATTTGCCCTTCGCGGTAAAACCTGAGAATTTAACAGCGGCGATCGCTGGCTTTGAGGCGATTGATCTGCGCGGATTTAATCTAACGATTCCCCACAAACAAGCAATCTTGCCCCTGTTGTCAAAGGTTTCGGAAATTGCCCAGGCTGTGGGGGCTGTGAATACGGTTTGGAAGACCGATCAAGGCTGGCAGGGAACCAATACCGATGTCCAGGGTTTTTTGGCCCCCCTAAAAGCCCACCCTCGGCCTTGGAACAATCTAGAAGTCGTGATTTTAGGCAACGGTGGTGCCGCCCGTGCTGTCGTGGTCGGGTGTGCCCAGTTGGGGGTAGGGGCTATCCATGTGGTCGGGCGGGATCTAGATAAGTTGCAGTCCTTTGAGCAAAGCTGGAATTCAGACCTGGGGGCCAAGCTCCAGGTTCATCTCTGGCGAGATCTCCCCAATCTACTCCCTCGGGCGGGATTGCTGGTAAACACAACCCCGGTGGGGATGTTTCCCCAGGTCAACCAGTCCCCCTTACCTCAATCAAATTTAGCCCAGTTGCCCCCTGGGGCGATCGCCTACGACCTGATTTATACCCCTAATCCAACCCTGTTTCTGCAACAGGCCCAAGCATTGGGCTTAGTAGCGATCGACGGCTTAGAGATGCTGGTACAGCAAGGCACCGCGGCCCTGGAGATCTGGCTTAACCGACCGGTGCCGGTGGCGGTGATGGGCCAAGCGGCCCGGCACCACTTAGGCTTGTAACAGATTGTCTCTTCAAAATCGGGGGCCTGAATGCTGCGCAACCGTCCTTTTCTCCACCGCTCAACCTCAACAGAGCACGCCTGTTTACTGCTCCATGGTCTGGGCGGGGGCGTTTATGAGCTGCAGCTACTGGGGGAATACCTGCACCACAGGCTTGGTTTAACCGTGCAGGGCATCAGCTACCCAGGTCACGATCGCCCTGCCTCTAGGATGCCTGCCTCCACCTGGCAGCAATGGTACGCTCACATTGTCGAAACCTATCAAGCATTAGCCCAAACCTACCAATCTGTTTCTGTGATCGGGTTCTCAACCGGGTGCCCCTTAGGATTACACCTGGCAGCCACCCATCCAATTGAGAAACTTGTGCTGCTGTGTCCCTACCTGGCAATTGGTCGTCAGTGGTACTACCTGCTGCCCCTAGAGGCGCTAATATTTTCGCTTGGCTGGCTGATTGAGGACGTCCCCCGGTTGCGGTTGCCCATTCGAGATCCGGTGATGCGATCGCTGGCCGAAGAGGCGTTGTTTTATAAAACATTCAACCTCTCCGCGGTTCGCAGTGCCATCGAGCTAATTGAGCAAGTCAAAACCGAGTTACCCCAAGTTCATGCTCCAACCCTGATCCTACAAGCGGGGCATGATACCCTGGTTGACCCGGCTGGGGCTGAATATATTTACCAGCACCTGGGTTCAAGGGTTAAAACCCTGCAGTGGCTCTGGGAGTCAGATCATATTATTTCCCTAGACCAAGAGCGGAAAGTTGTTTTTGCCCAGGTGGGCAAATTTCTCTAGAACTGAAGGGTCAGCATCAACGATCACCAGCAAATTTCAATCAGCCTTTGAAGATCTGCTCCACCCAAAAAACACTGCTACAGGATTGCCAGTCCTAGAGAAAATACACCTGACCGTTGATTAGCAGCCGGGTAATGCCTTTAGCAGATAATTGAGACGATGCTTTTTGCAATAGATTGCCATTGGGCAGTTTCACCACCCGTTGCATCCGATTTGAAAACCGGCGGGCAACCCGGTGGTTATCAAAAACAGGTAAAGTTTTCTCCTGTACCTCCTCAGGGGCAAGAGTGCCAAGATCCGCAAACTCATTTAGGGGCCGGGTAATTAACTCCGCAGACCGATCAACGACTAGATAGCAGGTTCCAGGCATCAAGGCTTCCGAGAGCGGCAGGGTCTCAACGATCGCTTCTGCTCGAACTCGGTTGCCGATGTAGGTGCCTTCCTCTGAGGCATCTAGATCATCCTCGTCATCAAAATCATCTTCAAGATCATCGTCCTGCTCATCCGATGCCAACTCATCTAGGGGTTCCAAGTCTGAATCGGAAAATAGATCCGATTCATCCTCACCTGCTGGCTCCCTTAGCTTAATCACCAACTTAGGTTGAAGCTCAAGCTGCGTTCCGGGGGTTGTTTCTGCTGGCATCTCCGGAGAATCATTATTCAAATCCTGGCTAACTGAAGTCGTGTCTTCGGTTGCTATTTGCTTACGCGATCGCTGTTTTGGTTTAGCCGGGACTTTGACGGGATCTGGTTGAACCTCCTGCACAGCAGCAGCAGCTTTAAGGGGAGGATCAACCTGCTCGTCAGCCCCTAAATCCGGATCTAGCTTGGGTTGTGCTTGAGGCTGAGGCGCAGCGGTAACATGGGCAGCGGATCGTCCGGCTTGTTTTTGATTTGCCAGGGTTTCATACTCTTGATTGGAAAGCCGATCCTTGAGAATTCTGCGGATTGTTGAACTGCTAACCCCATACTGCTCCGCCAGGGAAGTGGTGGTTTCCCTAGGTTGCCGATACAGGTCGAGGATTTTAAGTTTTTCTGAATCAGTGAGTTTACTGCGAGTCATATCACAAGGGGAGCAACGAACAGGGACGACGTGGGAGTTATAACCACCTGGCTTACCAGATCAGTTGCAAGCAATCTCTTTTATTATGCTTGACCTTAGTCGCTACAGATGAGGGGGCAATAAATTGCCCAGAGGATTTGCTGGGCCGACCATGCTACTTTAGGACCGAATGTATAGTATAGAATCTTGCTAGTGTGTGCCCGTAGCTCAGTGGATAGAGCAATCGCCTTCTAAGCGATCGGTCGCTGGTTCGAATCCAGCCGGGCGCGTTGATTTAAGGATTATGCCATTAGCTGTAGATTCTGCTTGTCGACTGGGAATAGACCCAGTGCAAATCTTTCTTCCACAACAAATCTAAGTAAAGGTTTAACTTAAGACCTGAATGTGTTCCAGTTGAGAGACTACGTCAGCATTTGCAAGTTTAGGGGCCATAGTCCATCCACCGGTCACCCCAATACACCCTGCTGCCCCTGCTGCCCGAGCCATTTCTATATCTGCTGCCGAATCCCCAATCATTAACGTGGTTTCAGGGGCCGTCCCCAGGGCATTACAGGCTTGGTGAAATAGAGCCGGGTCCGGTTTGAAGACACTGCCATCAACCCCGATCGCAGCTTGAACGTAGGCGTCAAGCTGATGCTTTTGAATAAAATCTGCCACATTATCGGTGGTGTCCGCTGAGAGAATGCCAACCTTAAGTTTGGCTGCTGCTAAAGCTTGCAAGAGTGCCAACCCCCCAGCCACCAGCGGAGTATGATCCGCTTTTCGGTTTAAGAATCCATCTGCTTCGGCAAAGCCAGAGCGGGCAACTTCCAAAGCTTCTAGCCAGTCGCGGCCTGTTTCTGCCACGTAGGCGGCGGCGGCAATTTCATTCTCCCGTCTGCTGCCCACAGCCAGCAAGCCAGCAGCATTGATTTGGTCTGCCTCTAGGCCAAAGGCCATCAGTAAAGGCTCCTGAACGCCGGGAATCTGAGCGTCAACCAGGCGCGATCTCTTTTGCCCCAAGCTTTTAAGGAAGGACTCAGAATCGGCCAAGGTGCCATCCTTATCAAACAGCACCGCCTGAATATTCTCAAAGGTTTGATCAGCACATTGAATAGTTGTCACAAGCGATCCCTTACATGGAGTCTACAGATTGAGCACTTAGCTTTAGTAGAACCATACCGCTCCTTGAATTAGTTTGAATTTATTTTGCCGGGATGGGGTTTTCAAATCGGCTTGATTCCGTCAAAATAAAATGTTTCGTTTGCAGAGGGCGCAAATCCGATAGTGGCACAAGAATTATTTCAACTTACCGTTAATGGCCTTGCTGTGGGCAGCATTATTGCCCTGGCAGCCATTGGCCTGACGCTGACCTTCGGGATTTTGCGACTACCCAACTTTGCCCATGGCGATTTTCTCACCCTGGGGGCTTACTTGACGCTCTTGGTCAATAGTCAAGGACTTAATATCTGGTTGTCTATTTTGCTGGGCGTAATTGCCACTGTGGCAGCGGTGCTGTTGAGCGAAAAATTGATTTGGTCCCCAATGCGCGATCGCCGGGCCACTCCCACGACGTTGATTATTATTTCGATTGGTCTGGCGCTGCTGATTCGCAACACAATTATTTTCTTCTGGGGGGGCAGCAACCAGCGCTATGATTTACCCGTTCTTAGTGCCCTAAACCTGTTTGGGGTCAATATTGTCTACTATCAACTCCCGGTGATGGGATTAGCCTTGGCAGCTATTGTCGGCCTGCACTGTCTGCTTCAGTACACCAAGATTGGCAAGGCAATGCGGGCAGTTGCCGATGACACCGATCTAGCGCGAGTCTCTGGAATTGATGTCGAACAGATTGTGATCTGGACCTGGATTATTGCCGCCAGTCTCACCGCCCTAGGCGGCGGCATGTACGGTCTAATTACCGCGGTGCGACCAAATATGGGTTGGTTTTTGATTATCCCCATGTTTGCGGCGGTGATCTTAGGCGGAATTGGCAACCCCTACGGCGCGATCGCTGGGGCAATCGTGATTGGCATTGCTCAGGAAGCTAGCACTTACTGGCTGCCCCCGGAATACAAATTAGGGGTTGCCCTGTTTGTGATGGTTTTGGTGCTGCTGGTGCGTCCCCAGGGAATTTTTAGGGGAACTATTTAAGGCAGCACTGTTTCCCAACCCTAGAGTCAATCCTAGGGCCTAGGGATTAATCACATGGAAGTAGATGGCCGCAATCAGAAAGTTTCCGGCCAGTAAAAAGAGGGCAACGGCAGTCCGGTAGGGAAAAGGAGCTTTCCCAGGGGTTTCGGCAAATTTATCCTTGGATAGATCTCTTTTAGCATTGGCTTGCATAAGGGTATCTCCAAAATTCAAAATTAATTACTACTTCAGAAATACCAAACAACCACGTCTCTGGCTAGCGTTAAGCGGAGGAATTTTTCTTTGACTGGGGTGATTTATTCTCCGGCATGGTAGGAACTGCGTACCAAAGGCCCTGAACGCACATGGCTAAATCCCATTTCTTGAGCCATCGTTCCTAGGTGATCAAACTCCGCCGGGGTCCAGTACTTTTGCACCGGCAGGTGGGCCAGAGAAGGCCGCAGGTACTGCCCCAAGGTCAGGCGATCGCAACCCACTTGTCGCAAATCTGCTAGGGTCTGGTGAATTTCTAGCTCAGTTTCCCCCAAGCCCAGCATTAACCCTGATTTCGTAGCAATCTCAGGATCTAGCGCCTTGACAAGGCTCAGGACAGCCAGCGATCGCTCGTACTTTGCCCCTCGCCGCACTGGTCCTTGCAGTCGTCGCACTGTTTCTAGATTGTGGTTATAGCAAACGGGTTTAGCGGCAACCACCGTCGCAATCCGTTCCTGCTGACCCCAAAAATCAGGCGTGAGCACCTCAATCTGGGTATGAGGGCTTGCCTGGCGGATTGCCTGCATTGTGGTGGCAAACCATCCAGCCCCTTGATCAGACAGATCATCCCGAGCCACAGAGGTCAAAACCACATACTTCAAGCCCAACAGGCGGACTGATTCAGCAACTTTTTGCGGCTCTTCTGGATCTAAGCTTTGGGGGGCATGGCCTTTATCCACCTGACAGAAGCTACAGGCACGGGTACAGGTCGGCCCCATCAGCAAGAAAGTTGCCGTTTTATTGGCATAGCATTCTCCCCGGTTCGGACAGCGGCCCTCTTCACAGATGGTGTGAATTTGATGTTGTTTAATGACTTTTTGCACCGTCGAAAGCTCACTGGC
>JBGTDP010000019.1:0-3421 GCA_041748255.1 Thermosynechococcaceae cyanobacterium
TCAATCGGTCCGGGTCGGTCGGACCAAACAAGCCTTTGACTACGACGGCGAACAGCTTCAGATTCACCTCAAACAACCCACCCAGATCGGAAAACCGATTACCCTGGCGATCGCCTATAGCGCCGAGCATCCGCAGCGGGGAATTTATTTTATTGCCCCCAGCAAAGACTATCCCGATAAACCAGTCCAAGTCTGGACCCAGGGAGAGGATGAAGACTCCCGGTTTTGGTTTCCCTGCTTTGACTATCCGGGGCAACTGGCCACCTCAGAAATTCGGGTTCGGGTGCCCAAGCAGTACCTGGCAATTTCTAACGGAGCCTTGGTTGAAACTATCCAAGCGGGCGACGACAAGATTTATCATTGGGTGCAACAGCAGGTCCACCCCACCTACTTGATGACTCTGGCCGTCGGAGATTTTGCCGAACTTCAAGATCAGTGGCAGGAAACTCCAATCAGCTACTACGTCGAAAAGGGTCGGCAAGCAGATTCTCACCGCAGTCTGGGCAAAACCCCCCAGATGATCGGCTTTTTAAGTCAAAAGTATGGGGTTGACTATCCCTACCCTAAATATGCCCAGGTCTGTGTCGATGACTTTATTTTTGGGGGCATGGAGAATACCTCCACGACGCTGCTCACTGATCGTTGCCTCCTGGATGAACGGGCCGCCCTAGACAACCGCAGCACCGAAAGCTTAGTCGTGCATGAACTTGCTCACCAGTGGTTCGGGGATTTGGTGGTGATCAAACACTGGTCCCACGCCTGGCTCAAGGAAGGGATGGCCTCCTATGCAGAGGTGATCTGGACCGAGCAGGAATACGGCCCCGAAGAAGCTGCCTATTACCGCCTCAATGAAGCCCGCAGCTACTTTGCCGAGGACCGGGAGCGCTACCGTCGCCCAGTGGTCACCCATATCTACCGGGAGGCAATTGAGCTTTATGATCGCCATATTTATGAAAAAGGCTCCTGTGTCTACCACATGCTGCGGGCGGAGCTAGGAGAAGACTTGTTCTGGCAGGCAATTCAAACTTTTGTCCAAGACAACACCCATCAAACCGTAGAAACCATTGACCTGCTGCGGGCAATTGAAAAAACCACTGGTCGCAACTTGACATTTCTGTTTGATCAGTACGTCTATCGCGGCGGTTATCCTGAGTTTAAGCTGGGCTACACCTGGGATGCAGACAGCCAGATGGCCAAGGTCACCGTCACCCAGACCCAAATTAAAGACTCCAAAAATACCAGTCAAGAGCTGTTTGACCTCAAGCTCAGGGTTGGCTTTGGCTATACGCAGCAAACCAAAGATAAACCCAGCTTTAGCCACCTGCAAACCTTTCCCCTGCGGGTGCATGAGCAGGAGCAAAGCTTTTACTTTTCTCTGCCCGAAAAGCCTCAGTTCATTAGCTTTGATCCCGGCAATCATTTTCTCAAAGCCGTGACCTTGGAGTATCCCCTGCCAGAATTAACAGCTCAATTGCAGTTTGACCCCGATCCCCTGGCCCGGATCGCCGCTGCCGAAGCCCTGGCGACCAAAGGCGGCTTAGAAGCTCTCAAAGTCCTAGCCACGGCGCTGCAATCAGATCCCTTCTGGGGGGTGCGGGCCGAAGTCGCAACCCAACTTGCTGAAATCAAACTGGATCAAACCTTTGAAGCACTCCTACCGGGCTTAAACGATCAAGAGGCCAGAGTCCGGCGATCAGTGGTGGCCGCGATCGCTAGCCTGAAATCCACCGAGGCTTACAAGGCAATCAAACCCCTAATCGACAAAGGTGACCCCAGCTACTACGTTGAGGCCACAGCGGCGCGGGCGATCGGCAGCCTTGGGGCTTCTAAGTTAATCAACAAGCAAGACCAAGCCCTGAAACTGCTCAAGTCCGTGCTCAAGAAAAAAGCGGGTTGGAACGAAACAGTCCGATCTGGAGCGATCGCGGGCTTGAGCCAAATGAAAACCTCCCCTGAAGCCCTGGACTTAATTTTAGACTACACCAAACCAGGCACTCCCCAAGCCCTGCGGCTGGCGGCGATTCGTGGGCTAGGCGCGATTTCCACTGGCCAAGAGCCTGGGAATCTAGAGCAAATTTTAGCGCGGCTGGCGGAGCTAGCTCGGGAAACTTTTTTCCTTACCCAGGTGGCCGTAGTTGTGGCCTTGGGGCAAATGGAAACTGGCAAGGCGATCTCAACTTTGCAATCTTTGGCTGCTCAGACCCCCGATGGGCGAGTGCGACGAATTGCTGAGGAGGCAGTTGAAAAGGTTCGCAAAAAAGTGGGGAAAGATAAAGCCATTCAAAAACTCCAGCAAGATCTAGACCAACTCAAGCAAGAAAATCAAACCCTTAAGAGTCGGTTAGAAAGCCTAGAAGCGAAAGCCAAGTAAGGCTGCCTGGATCAGGACTAGGCTTGCTTACACTCATCCGGTGAGTCAGGTACTTCCTTAAACAAGTGTGGTTCTCCTGGAGCTGTGAGGGAATACTCTGACTAGAAGCTAGAAACTGAATTGAGCTGGATTTGGACAACCCCCGGCCCTAGCGTCAATCCCTTATGATGGAATTGTTAGATTCTGTATTCCTTTTGTGGTAATGCTACAACCTACCCGTGTTCCAAAGCTAGATCGGCCCAAGTTTGGGTTTAATGACTACGCTGAACGGCTCAACAGTCGAGCGGCGATGTTTGGTTTTGTGTTAACTTTGGCGATCGAGTATATTACCGGCAAAGGACTGCTGGCATGGCTGGGTTTAAGATAGTTCGCCCTTAAATGGAACCAACGACGTCGTAACTATGAATGTAATTTTGCCTCGATTTCTCAAGTCCGCTTACCGCAGAGAACCGATTACAGGCTTTATTCTTTTAGTTGGCACTGTGGACACAACTATTGGCGGTCTGGGTCAGTACGGTTCTTTGGTCTTCTTGGGCTTGGCAACGGTCGGCACTGCGATCGCTTTGCGCTGGTGGCAAATTCAACGCAGTAAGGAACTTCAGCCTGAACGGGTTGCTCAGTATTCTCTTCCTCCTCGCTCTTCAAGATCGCAACTCCCAGTCCTATCAATGTCTAAAAAGCGACCTCACTAAAGCACCTGTTGATTCTGATGCTTTTTGCTATTAACCGATGCCGACTGAACTATTAACCCAACTCCTGCGGATAGGTGAAGTTGCCAAACGCAGCGGTTTATCAGTGAAGACAATTCGCTACTACGAAGAAATTGGACTTTTGGGACCAACCGTGGAGCGCGCTGACTCAGGGTATCGGCTATTTGAACCGCAAGTCTTGAATCGACTTGCTTTTATCAGGCGGGCGCAATCCTTGGGGTTAAGCTTGATTGAAATTGCCAAGATTTTGGAGGTGCATGACCAGGGAGAGCTTCCCTGTGGGGAGATCAAGCAGCACCTAGAGACAAGACTAGACACGCTCTCAGAGCAAATTGAAGCC
>JBGTDP010000020.1:0-13710 GCA_041748255.1 Thermosynechococcaceae cyanobacterium
TCGGGTACCGTACTTAGTTGGCACGGACCCCTTTTGATCAAATTCCCCTAGATCAAACAAGTCATAGACCCCATAGCCAACATCGTGGTTGCCGCTGCTGCCCTTATAGGCGGGAGGCAACCACAGGGCAGTGAAGCCAGCTCTAGCAAGCTCAGGGGCATTTTCTCTCAACTGTTCCCACAGGTTGCTCTCCGGGGGCAGATACCAGTGAAAATATTGCAGCAGGGTACCATTGGTGGAGGTCATCGCAGTCCTTTTGAAAAGATTGAAGTTTCTGGAAGTGTCCTTGCTGAGAGGATTGTAACTGCAATTGGAGTAATGATCCGTGCTAGTCTCAAGCCGGGGTTAGTAGGCCACTGCTGGCAAAAATCTGCAATGCTTAGACAGAAGTTAAACTTGCCCTAAGCTATGGGAGAATTTTGAATCTTTACGACGTCGGGGGAATAATAACCGGATTGAGCGACAATTGGATGTCGGCTGGTGAGTTGCCATGAGTAAAGTGTCTGCGCTCGAAAAAATGAATTTCAGGACCAAACTGGCCTACGGGGCGGGGGATTTGGGGCCGGCGATTACCGCTAACATCATGGCCTTTTTTCTGCTATTTTTCTTTACCAACGTGGCCGGATTAAGTGCCGGTCTGGCCGGAACTGTGCTTCTGATTGGCAAGATCTGGGATGCGATTAATGATCCAATCGTCGGGGTCTGCAGCGATCGCACCCGTAGCCGCTGGGGCCGCCGCTATCCCTGGATGATCTTCGGGGCCATCCCCTTTGGGATTTTCTACTTTTTGCAATGGATAGTGCCCAGCTTTAGCATTGATGGGGCTGGCGGTCAGTGGGGCCTATTTTGGTACTACGTGGCGATCGGTGTGGGCTTTAACATGGCCTACACCGCCGTTAATCTGCCCTACACGGCCCTGACCCCGGAACTGACCCAAGACTACGACGAGCGCACCACCCTTAACAGTTTCCGGTTCACTTTTTCGATTGGCGGCAGTATTTTTTCCTTAATTCTGGCCCAGGTGATATTTTCAGTGATTAGCAATCAAGGGCAGCAGTACCTGGTTCTGGGGGGTATCTGTGCCGTGATATCTGTTTTGCCGATCTTTTGGTGTGTTTGGGGAACCTACGATCGGACAGAGACTGTTAGACAGCGCAACAACTTAGATACTCTCACAGAGTCAATTCCTTTTTTAGAACAGGTCAAGATTGCCTTGAGTAATCGACCTTTTTTGTTTGTGATTGGCATCTACCTCTGCTCCTGGCTGGCGGTGCAGCAAACCGCGGCAATAATTCCCTATTTTGTCGTCAACTGGATGGGCTTACGCAGTCAGGACTTCACGCAGATTGCCCTGACGGTGCAGGCAACCGCCCTAGTGATGCTGTTTGTCTGGAGTGCCGTGAGTAAGCGGGTAGGCAAACGCGCAGTTTATTTTATGGGCATGGGTGTGTGGGTGATTGCCCAGGCAGGGCTGATGTTGCTGCAACCCGGTCAAGTGGGTCTGTTGTATTTTTTGGCAGTGATGGCCGGATTTGGGGTTTCTACCGCCTATCTGGTGCCCTGGTCGATGATCCCGGATGTGATTGAGCTGGATGAACTTCAAACCGGACAGCGTCGGGAAGGCATTTTCTATGCATTTATGGTTCTCCTGCAAAAATTTGGCTTGGCAGCAGGGTTATTCATGGTGGGTCAGGCTCTGGATGCGGCTGGATTTATTGAGAGCGTTGCCGGGGCACCGATTCCTCAGCAGCCGGATTCAGCCCTGTGGGCAATTCGCCTGGCGATCGGTCCCATCCCAACTTTGGTGCTAATTTTGGGGTTGGTCTTAGCCTATTTTTATCCAATCACCCGAGAAGTTCATGCTGAAATCTTGCTAAAGTTGCGAGAGCGGCAAGAGAATGATGCTTCAGGCGATTAAACAGTCACTTCCCCCATCGGGTTTAAAGCGGTTTCTCCAGAGGATTGACTAAGATGAAGCTAGCAACTCGGTAAAATAGACAAGATAGTTAGTCACCCTAAATCGCCCCAGGAGTCGGACAACATGACCCAAGCCACTCAAACCCAACGTGGAATTTTAATGACTGAAGCGGCCTTGAAGCACGTGCTAGAACTGCGCGACAAGCAGGGCCATGATCTTTGCCTCCGGGTCGGGGTTAAAGGCGGCGGTTGTTCTGGGATGTCTTATGCCATGGACTTTGAAGACCCCAACAATCTGCTAGAAGATGATCAGGTCTTTGACTACAAGGGCTTTAAAGTTGTCTCTGATCCCAAGAGTATGCTCTACCTGTACGGTCTGGTTTTAGACTACAGCAATGCCTTAATTGGGGGCGGGTTTCAATTTACCAATCCCAATGCCACTCAAACCTGTGGCTGCGGCACCTCATTTTCTGCTTAAAAAGCCTTGAGCGCCAATTCTCCTAAACTATTAAGAACCTAATGAGTCAGACCGTCGAAGCTTTGTTTGAGCAGGGCATTGAGCGTTATCAAGCGGGAGAAGCGCCAGAAACCTTAATTCCAGTGTTTGTTGAGGTTTGCGATCGCGCCCCTACAAATAGCCCTGCCTGGACCTGCTTGGCTTGGCTTTATTTACTCGAAGACAAAGATGTTCAGGCCTACAAGGCAGCCCAAAAAGCGGTAAAGCTAAACCCAGAGGATGCTCAGTCCCGGATTAACCTAGCGATTGCCATGCTAGAAACCGGCCAAAAAGGAGTCCGCCAGCATGTGGAGGTGGCCCGACAGTTGATTGACGTGCCGGAACTGCGCCAAGAAGTGCAGCAAAACTTTGCCGAAGGTTTAAAGCGCAAACCCGATTGGGCTGCCCTGGATAAAGTCCAAGCCTGGCTGTTTGGCGATTAAGCCCTCAGTAAAACTATTACTATTTGCCAAACCCTTTGCCCCGATTGGTGGAGGGAGTGCAAAGGCAGCTCTCTATCTGCGATCGCAGTTTTTCATGGTCAAGATCTTGCCCGATTAAGACCAATTGATTTTGAGGCTGGCCCTGCCACTGATCATCATCTAAAGAAAACCGCTTGCCGCTGAGGTGAAAGATGTGCCGCTTGGGGCTCTCGTCAAACCAAAGGATGCCCTTGGCTCGAAAAATTGAAGCCGGCATCAAATTATCTAAGAAGTGCTGAAACTTGCGGATCGCAAAGGGACGATCGCTCTGAAACGAGATAGAGGTAAAGCCGTCATTTTCTAAATGATTGGAGTGATGGTGGTGATCATGGTCATGATCGTCATGGGCGTAGTGGCCATGGTCGTGATCACAATCAGCGTGGTCGGGGTGATCATGGGACTGATGATCAGAGTGATCAGGCTTAGAATCAGATTCAAAGTAGAGATCGGACTCAAATAAGCCCACACTCAAAATTAATGGCAAAGAGATTTCTCCCCGCACCGTCCGCAAAATTCTGGCTCCCTCCCGCATATCCCGGATTCTAACTTCCAGGGCGTCTAAGTCGGCTTCATCGACTAGATCGGCTTTATTGAGCAGAATAATGTCCCCGTAGGCTATCTGGCTTTGGGCTGCCTCGCTGTTAAACAGATCCAAGCTAAAGTTCTCGGCATCTACCAGGGTAATGATGGAGTCTAGGCGGGTTAGATCCCGCAAATCGGTTCCCAAAAATGTCAGTGCCACCGGCAAAGGATCAGCTAAGCCGGTGGTCTCCACGACCAGATAGTCAACTTTTTCCGGGCGCTCCAGGACCTTATAAACCGCATTCACTAAGTCATTGTTGATCGTGCAGCAGACACAGCCATTGTTGAGTTCGACCATGTCATCACCAGTGGTGATCAACAATTCGTTGTCAATTCCAATTTCCCCAAACTCGTTCACCAGAACAGCCGTTTTCAGCCCTTCTTGGTTCGTTAGGATATGGTTCAATAGCGTCGTTTTGCCACTGCCCAAAAAACCTGTGATGATGGTGACGGGAATGCCATGTTTAGGGGCGTCCATGGGGGGGTGGCTAGAAGAATCAACGGCAGTTTGCATAGCAGAGGATCTAACTTGAGAGTTTTACAAAATTTACAAATTTAGAAGACATCTTTTTTTATCGGCATCAGAGTCTTCCAAAATTATGTCCTACCTGTCAATGATAATCATTCGTTCAAGCAATTGACCTTTTGCATCTACCCGTTTCAGCTCAACCATTGATCCCATGCCCCTACAGCTCTATAACAGTCTAAGCCGTCGTAAACAACCCTTTGAGCCCCTAGACCCTGGCCAGGTAAAGATGTACTGCTGCGGTGTAACCGTATACGACTATTGCCACCTGGGTCATGCCCGCTCCTATATTATTTGGGATACGCTGCGTCGCTACCTGCTGTGGCGGGGCTACCAGGTGCGCTACGTCCAGAACTTCACGGATATTGACGATAAGATCCTCAAGCGGGCCCAGCTAGAATCAGCTTCGATGGAGACGATCGTCAATCGTTTTACCGCAGCTTATTTTGAAGATATGGCCCGTTTAAATATCTTGGAAGCCGATGCCTATCCTCGGGCTACCCACACCCTTGATGGCATCAAGCACCTAATCCATGAGCTGGAACAACAGGGCTATGCCTATCAAAGCCAGGGCGATGTCTACTATGGGGTGCGAAATTTTTCTGAATATGGCAAGCTCTCTGGTCGCAAGCTTGAAGAAATGCAAGCCGGAGCCAGTGGCCGGGTTGAAGCTGCTGATTCAGAAGTAACTAAGAAAGATCCCTTTGATTTTGCCCTTTGGAAAGCCGCCAAACCTGGGGAACCGGCCTGGGACTCCCCCTGGGGTCAAGGACGCCCCGGATGGCACATTGAATGCTCAGCCATGGTCCGAGCCTGCCTGGGGGAAACCATTGATATCCACATGGGGGGAGAAGATCTCAAGTTCCCCCACCACGAGAACGAAATTGCCCAATCTGAAGCCGTTACTGGACAATTGCTGGCCCGCTACTGGCTCCACAATGGCTTTGTGAATGTCAGCGGTGAGAAGATGTCCAAGTCCCTGGGCAACTTTACGACCATCCGAGATTTATTAGATTCCTCTAATGGTCTTGAACCGATGGCCCTAAGGTTGTTTGTGCTCCAGGCCCACTACCGCAAGCCGATTGATTTTACCGATCAGGCAGTGACTTCAGCTCGGCATAGTTGGAATACCCTCCAAGAGGGTTTGCGGTTTGGCCACCAGTACGGGCAGCTATTGGATTGGCCGGATTGGAATGATCCTGGTTTTGGCGATCCGGCCTCGATGCGGATTCCAGACAGTGATCCGGTTAAACATTTCCAGACGGCGATGGATGATGATATTAATACCCCTGGAGCATTATCTGTGCTGTTTGAACTGGCCAAAGAGCTGCGTCGGGAAGGAAATTTACGGGTTCATCAAGGGCAGACGAAATCAGATCCCCAAACGCTAGAGCGACAGTGGTACACCCTGGTTGCCCTAGCCCAGGTATTAGGATTAGAAGCCCAAAGTTCAACCCCAGGAATGAAGGCTGAGGTTGCTAGTGCTGGAACCGCCGACCCTGATATGAGTAGCAGCATCAGCGACACGGATGTTGAAACCCTGATGCAACAGCGAAGTCAGGCCCGCAAGGCCAAAGATTTTGCCCAGAGCGATCGCCTTCGGGATCAACTCAAAGCCCAAGGGATTACCTTGATCGATCAACCAGGAGGAGAAACCCGTTGGCATCGCAACTAAGAAGATTCTTCCGTTGGATTTTTATCCAGGTCTGCCAGTTGCTGCTCGATCAAGCGGCTCAGTTCCTCATGACAGTGCCCGTTGCTAGCTAAAAAACCGCCCCACTGCCGGACATCGCCCCGGTTATACTGCATTGGCGTCAGATCGAAGTGGGTAAATTGGCCACCAGCTTCTGTGAGGATTAACTCCGGTGCTGCCAGATCCCAATCCTTGGGGGCGGACTTGGTGGTTAGAGAAAGATAAATTTCCGCGTCTTGGTTAACGATAGTGGCAATCTTACAGCCGACACTGCCCACATAGGTTTGATCTTTTTGCGGTAGACGACTGAGCAGTTGATTAAACCGCTGATCTCGATGACTGCGGCTGACGACCAGGCGCTGAGCTGCCATGCGCTCCTGATCAGAGCCTTCGCCACTGCCCCGGTCAGAGACATCTAGCCGTTGCCGATTACCCTGGCGATCTTCGACAAAAGCTCCGCTACCTCGGATGGCCGTGTAAAGTTTTTCGGTCTCCGGCCAGGCCACCACTGACATGATCGGTCGGCCTGCTTCAACTAGGGCAATATGAACCGCGTACTGCCCGGTCTGTTCAATAAAGTCGCGGGTGCCATCAAGGGGGTCAATGATCCATACCTGGGGCTGAGGATAGGCAGGTGTGCCAGGTTTAAAGGTTTCTTCACTGAGGTAGCCAAAGTTTTCCTGACCCAGTTCACCCTGGAGCCGGTCGAGGATATAGCGATTAACTGCCATATCTGCCGCGGTGACTGGATCGGTGTCCTGTTTTTGAATATTTAAGTCTCGATCCGAGCGGTAGTAATCTCGGAGAATATCCGCTGCGCCCCAACCAACCGAGCGAGCCAGCCCCAGCAATTCTTCCAGCATCTAAATTAACCAGACTCCAGCAATGGACCTGGCTATCGTAGCACTTGCCAAGGCTGGGAATCTAGGATTCTTCGACCGCAGAAAGTGAGGGTGGGGCTTGAAAGGTTGCTAACCAATAGCGACGGCAGCTCCACAGGAGGGCAGTTCCAACGGCCAGATAAATCAGCCCCCGGATTTCAAAGCTGACTCCAGCAACTCTCAGGACAATTCCAATCCCCATCATTGCCAGGATTAAAGCAATGGTTTTGGCCCCAAACATTTGAAACACACTCTTGAAAGGGTTGGGTTCTGCTAGAGTGTCTACGCGCTCAATCACTCGACCAGCGGTGCGATCAAGAATAAATTTGCCCTTCACTAAGCCAACAGCAAGGGCGATCGCCCCAATCAGCAGATGTTGATTATCTAAAAACCCCAAGTAAGGAAAATGAAACCAGAAGACCATGCCCATGGTCAGGAGCCCGGCCCCCACAACTGTCCAAATAATAGCTGCAATCACAAGATGGATCCGACGGGATAACCCGGTTTTTGCATCAACAGTGGTCATGACTCGCTGAGGGTAATTGCCAGGCAACATTTTATGTCTTTCGCCGCCGATTTGGGGACCCTAAGCATAAAACTTAAACTCCAGCAGCTTCAGCAGAGGCCAAAGCTAAGGCATCTCCGCTAGATACTGATCAGCCCCTAGCTGTTGCAAGCGTTTTTGCTTCTCAAGTACCGCCGCTTCTATCGATTGACGGTATTGCTGCACCTTTTGCAGTAGTTCCGGTTGCTGGGCTGCTAAAATCTGCACCGCCAGCAAGCCGGCATTTTTGGCGTTGCCGATCGCCACGGTGGCGACGGGAATTCCCCCCGGCATTTGCACAATTGAGTAGAGCGAGTCAATCCCCTGTAAATGTCGGCTGGCAACGGGCACCCCTATCACTGGTAACGGGGTTAAAGCCGCAACCATCCCCGGTAGGTGGGCCGCCCCCCCAGCCCCAGCAATGATCACTTTAATCCCCCTCAAGTGGGCCTGCTGGGCAAAGTCAACCATTCGCTCTGGGGTGCGATGGGCAGAGATAATCGCAACTTCATGGGTAATCTCAAAGGCTTTGCAAACCTCAACCGCAGCGTGCATGGTTGGCAGGTCAGAATCACTGCCCATAATGATCGCGATCGCAGGCTGGGACATAGTGGAGAAGTCAATCTAGGCTAGGGTCTAGTCGATACTACAGCACTTTTTACAGATATTTAGGCTTGAGAAATACCGCTTTAGGTGGCTGTTTGGAGAAGGAGCTAAAGCGCTTGAATAAAATCAAATAACTGGTGGGCCATTTGAAGTTTGGAGACAGAAGAAATCTGAACCTGACGACTGCGATGATCGAGCAAAATTGCCTGGTTGTAATCAGAGCCAAACCCACTCTCTGGTTGGTCAATCGGATTGGCGGCGATCGCATCCAGGTTTTTATCCACCAGCTTTTGTTTAGCCGGGGTGAGAATATCACCAGTTTGAGCCGCAAAGCCAATTAGTTTCTGGTGGGGCTGCTTTTGCTTGCCCAGGGCTGTCAGAATATCTGGAACCGGTTCCAAAAGCAGTGACTCTGGTAGGGAACTTTTGGGGAGTTTTTCAGGGCTATAGTCAGCGGGTTTGACATCGGCCACGGCCGCAGCCATCACACACCAGTCAGCAGCGGGAAACCATTCCAGCAGAACTTCTTGCATTTGGGCAGCATTGACAACTCCCACCGCTCGGGCTCCCCGAGGCGGTTCCCCAGCGATCGGACCGTGAACCAGATCAACCGTTGCCCCCCGGTGCAGGGCTGCTTGGGCCAAGGCCAACCCCATTTTGCCCGTAGCTGGATTACCCAGAAATCGCACTGGATCAAGAAATTCCCGCGTTCCGCCAGCGCTAATTAAGATTCGTTTCCCCGCTAGGTCGCAGTGACCTTGGCTGTAGCCCAGGGAGGTCAGGTAGGCCAGAATTTCAGCCGGTTCAGCCATTCGTCCTGCCCCCACCGTATCGCAGGCTAGGAGACCGGTTCCGGGACCCAGGGAGTGATAGCGCTGATCTTGTTGGATCTGCTCCCAGTTGCGCTGCACGGTCTCCTGTTGCCACATGGTGGTGTTCATCGCTGGGGCTAGTAGGACCGGACAGGTTGAGGCCAAAATTGTGTTAGTGAGCAGATCATCCGCCAAGCCCTGGGCCAATTTTGCCAAGGTATTTGCGGTCAAAGGCGCTAGGAGCATTACATCTGCCCATTCCCCTAGCTCGATATGCAAAGGACGGGAATGGCTAGGAGCCCAAAAATCCGCCTCGGTGTAAACCGGATGGCGGCAGAGGGTGGTTAAGGTTAAGGGGGTGACAAACCGCTGGGCGGCATCAGTGAGAATCGCCCGCACCGGAATGTTTGATTTGGCTAGGGCTGAGACAACTTCACAAACTTTGTAGGCAGCAATCCCGCCGCCAATCCCGATCAGAACGTGCTGTTTGTCCCCAGAGGCACCCATTAAGATTCGTCGTAGGCCTCTAGATCCAATAGATAAAGATAGGGTTGGACCAATTCAGGCCGTTGAAAGGCCAGCGATCGCAGCAGATGCCAATCCTTAAGGCCCTCAAAGGGAGTGGCGTAGTTGTCCTCTTCAAGGCGCTGGGCTAGAGTTGCAGCGTCCACCTCTGTCAAGGCCGCAATCTCTGGAGCATTTATTGGTTCAATCTTGGTAGAATTCATGCCCTGTTCTCCTCTAACAGCACCCATTGGGATTATTATGCCCACTTTATGGTAGCTCGGTTTCAGCGGTAGAGACGGCGGTTTGAATGAAGTTGTGCAACAGAGGCAGCACCGACGGCTGGATCTCATGCCCCATCTCTAATTCATGGTACTCAACCTTGGCTCCAGCCTGGGTCAGGGTCTTACGAGCTGATTGGGCGGAGCTCAGAGGAACCACCTGATCTTGACGCCCATGGATAATTAACACCGGGGGAGTGTGACTTAGATCTGAGTCTAGGGGATGGAGGTAGCCACTCAAAGCAACCAGTCCGCCCAGGGGCAAATTTAAGCCAACATCCAGGGTCATTGCGCCCCCCTGAGAAAAGCCTACTAAGACCGTGCGAGCAAAGGGAACCCCTGTTTCTGCTGCTAAAGATTTCAACCATTCTTTTAGCAATTGGCGACTCTCCTCTAAGCCTCGGTAGCCAGCTTGAAAGTCATACCACATAAATCCTCCCGGAGCGCTGGGATGGGTCAAGGGGGCATCCGGGAACAAAAATAAATACTCTGGTAAGTTCAGTAACGGGACCAGAGAGGCTAAATCTCGGGCATTAGATCCCCAACCATGGAGGGCAACGACAATCCCCTGGGGAGGGTGATTGGATTGGGGGGGAATTGTAATCACATTCAGTGCCAGGGACTTTCTCCTAAAATCATCTCTTTTAGAATAATCAAAAAGCACAGTTCCCAATCTATGCTTTTAAAGGCAAACGCATCGAAAGGATTGATAATGGCGCCTCTGGCACTGTTGAGTACTTCTGATAAAACTGGGCTGGTTGAATTTGCCCGCAGTTTAGTTACAGACTTTGGCTTTGAGTTGATTAGCAGCGGTGGGACAGCCAAGGCTTTGGCAGCCGCTGGATTGCCAGTCACCAAGGTGTCTGACTACACCGGATCCCCAGAAATTTTAGGAGGGCGAGTCAAGACCCTACATCCCCGGATTCATGGGGGGATTCTGGCTCGGCGGCAGGTGACGCAGGATTCCCAGGATCTAGAGGCCAATCACATTCAACCGATTGATCTAGTGGTGGTGAATCTTTATCCCTTTGTCCAAACGATTTCCCAGCCAGATGTTTCAATGGCCGAAGCGATCGAGCAAATCGATATAGGTGGACCCACCTTGATGCGGGCAGCGGCTAAAAATCATGCTGATGTGACGGTCTTATCTGAACCGACCCAGTACGAGAGTTACTTGCAGCAACTGCGGCAGCATCAGGGCCAAACTACTGGGGGATTTCGCTGCGACTGTGCCCAGAGAGCCTTTTCCCTGACGGCCAGTTATGACCAGGCGATCGCTGCCTACTTAGGGTCAGAACCAGATCCAGGCTCACCAGACTTACCAGCTCAATTGACCCTCACAGGGCAGCAAAGCCAGTCCCTGCGCTACGGTGAGAATCCCCACCAACCAGCAGCCTGGTATCAGGTCGGATCAACGCCTACAGGTTGGAGCGCTGCCACCCAGCTTCAGGGCAAGGAACTGAGCTATAACAACCTGGTGGATTTAGAAGCCGCCCGCCGAATCATTGCTGAGTTTAAAGACGCATCTCCCACGGCAGCGATTTTAAAGCACACCAATCCCTGTGGTGTCGCCCAGGCTGATCAGCTTGTAGAAGCCTATCAAAAAGCGTTTGCCGCTGATGCAGTTTCTGCCTTTGGTGGGATTGTGGCCCTTAACCAACCGATTGACGCGGCCACTGCCACAGCGATGAGCCAGACCTTTCTAGAATGTGTGGTAGCCCTTGATTGTGACTCAGAAGCAAAAGAAATTCTCAGCCGGAAGTCCAAGTTAAGGGTCTTGCTGCTCCCAGACTTAAACCAAAAACCCTCCTTAGCCGTGAAAGTAATTGCCGGGGGGGTTCTGGCCCAAGCCTCAGATGATCAACCCGAAGACCCCCATGCTTGGCAAGTTGTTACCCAAGCTCAACCTAGCGAAGCCCGGTGGGCCGAGATGTTGTTTGCCTGGAACGTTGCCAAGCATGTCAAATCTAATGCGATTGTGGTGACCAAGGATCGCTCTACCCTAGGGGTTGGGGCCGGGCAGATGAATCGAGTCGGTTCGGTCAAAATTGCTCTAGACCAAGCTGGGGAAAAAGCGAAGGGAGGCACCCTGGCCAGTGACGGGTTTTTCCCGTTTGATGACTCAGTTCGCACGGCTGCAGCAGCAGGAATCACAGCGATCGTGCAGCCGGGAGGCAGTGTTCGTGACTCAGACTCAATCCAGGCTGCAGATGAACTAGGGCTGGTGATGGTTTTAACCCACACCCGCCACTTTTTGCATTAAGTTACCGTCCCTTAACGAAGCTCCAGGAGGAACTAAGCTAAAGCTAGAGTCATTCAAAATCGTGGGTAACGTTCATTCAGGGGATGTGATGCTGGACTTTCAATTTGCAGTCGTCAGCGATTTGCATATTGCCCTACCGACAACGCTTCAGAAAAATTCCCACCGCCTACATTTGTTTGAGGTCAGCATTCCCGCTCTAGAAGCTGTCCTGGAGCATTTAAGCCAGCTTGATCTAGCCTTTGTGTTACTGCCAGGAGACTTAACCCAGCATGGGGAACCGGCAAACCATGCCTGGCTATCCGAGCGACTGGCCCAGCTTCCCTTTCCCGCCTACGTGATCCCGGGCAATCATGATATGCCGGTGGCAGAGGCGGATGGGCACGCGATCGCCCCGGAGGAGTTTCCTAGTTACTACCGCGCCTTTGGCTATGGCGCCACTAATCAGCTCTACTACACCCAGCAAGTCTTGCCAGGGGTGAGGTTAATTGCTCTGAATTCCAACCAGTTCGATCGCCAGGGCAACCAGTTGGGTCGGGTGGATCGAACCCAACTCAAGTGGCTAGAGAAGGTTTTAGCCGCTGCTCAAGAGGAGTTGGTTTTGGTGATGATTCACCACAATCTTGTTGAGCACCTACCTGGTCAAGCCCGCCATCCCTTGGGTCGCCGCTACATGCTTCGCAATGCCCCAGTATTGCGGAATCTGCTCAAAACAGCAGGGGTCCAACTGGTGTTTACCGGGCATCTTCATGTGCAGGATATTGCCCAGACCCAGGGAGTGTACGACATTACTACCGGCTCCTTGGTCAGCTATCCCCATCCCTACCGGATCTTGGGCCTGCAAACCACCAACCAGGGTCAGCAGCTTCAGATTGAATCCCCCAGGGTAAAATCCATCCCCGATTATCCCCAGCTACAGCAGATGTCGCGGCAGGTGATGGGCGATCGCAGTGTCCCCTTTATGGCCCAATTTCTCACCCAACCTCCTTTGAATCTATCTTCTGAGGAAGCCCAGAAGCTCGCCCCAAGCCTACGCTACTTTTGGGCAGCGATCGCCGATGGCAATCCAAAGTTTGACTTCCCGGACTTTCCGGAACCAATTCGCAGCTACTTTGAGAGCTTTAGTCGCCCTAGCCAGCCAGCACTAGACGCCAACGCGACCACCCTAGTGTTGTAGCTTCCTGGGATTATTATTCAAGCTCAGGCGCTGCCAGCTCAGCTCTCCGGTTACAGCGTCCTGGTGCCAGCGCAGGAGTTGATTAGCCGGTTGCCCCGGCCCCATTCCCCGTAAACCAATTGCTTTGCGGGGAGCCTCCGTAGCCAGAGCGATCGCTGTTTCCACAGAACAAATGCCCCACTGGACCAGGTTTTGCACCCCGGCAAGTAGGGGCAGGGTCGTACCTGCCAGGGTGCCGTCAGCCAGACGGGCTGTACCTTGATTGACCTCAATTTGGCGTGCATCCCAAGGATAGTTTCCCTCCCGAAGCCCCAGAGGGGCTAGAGCATCACTGACCAAGAAAAACCCTCGATCCTGGTGCATGGTTCGCAGCAATAGCTTCAGCATCAGGGGGCAAACGTGCTCTCCATCGGCAATCAAACCACACCAAACAGTTGGATCAACCAGTGCCGCAGCCAACAGGCCAGGGTCTCGATGATGTAGTCCCGGCATGGCATTAAAAGTATGGGTGACCATCGAAGCCCCCTGGCTAAAAGCTTGTTGGGCCTGTGCTGCCGTTGCCAGGGAGTGCCCCAGGCTGACAATAATTCCCTGGGAGCGCAAAAAAGCGATCGCCGCTCCGGTTGGGTCAAGCTCAGGGGCCAGGGTAATCAGTTTTACCTGGCGGGTATAGTCACCCAAAACCCGTTGGGCCTGCTCCAACCCTAGGGGCAAAAGATACTCTGCTGGATGGGCCCCCCGCTTTTTCGGATTTAGAAACGGACCTTCCAGGTGAACCCCGAGAATCTGGGCAGCAGGTCTCGCTGCAGAACCAGGGGCTGAAAAAGCAGCCACAGTTGCCAAAGCTTGCTGGATCTTGGCTAAAGCAGTGGTAACCAGGGTTGGCAAAAACCCATCAACGCCCTGATGCCAGAGAAATTCACTAATCGACTGTAGCTGCTCAGCGCTA
>JBGTDP010000021.1:0-15185 GCA_041748255.1 Thermosynechococcaceae cyanobacterium
CCAAAGCAACCGTTGGGTTTGCTGGCAGACGGGTGGTAGAGCAAACCCTGCGAGAAAAACTACCAGAGGACTTCCAAACCTCTGAGTATTTGCTCAACCATGGATTCGTCGATGCAATTGTGCCTCGAACCCACTTAAAGAAAACCCTGGCTCGGTTGGTACGGCTACATCAGCCCCCCCTCACAACCCTCACCCAACTGCCTGGGCCAGCCCCTGTGCCAACGGCCTTTAAGTCAGCCCTAGTAGACGGGGTCTGAGCTTGATTGATCGGTGCTATTTGAACCAGATTGCTGCCGATAGAGCGGCCTGATTGTAAGCATTTGTAGATGGCATCCAGTCAGATTTGGGAAAGAGGCCGGTCAATGGCATGATATTAGGTGGATCAATCTCTAGATCAGCAAAGAAAGATCATGGGCTTTGCAGACCTATCCATCGCTGAACTGGCACAAGACTATCAACTCTCAGTAGAGGATATTTTTCGTCTTTGTGACGGTTTAGGGATTAAGTACCAAAGTCCCCAGACTCGTCTGGCACTTGAGGATGCTAAGGCAATTATTCTAGAAGTCCTAGCTCAAAGAAGCACTGATGTGACTCAGGAAACTCCCTTGCCTGAGCCCTAACATGAGAGCAATTGAGCTATTTGCGCTTAGAATAATTCTCCCACGAATCTGTTGTGGGTGACCTTGATGCTAAAAGTTGTTGCTTTCTTTGCGGCTTGGGCTTGGAGCTATGCCTACAAGTCAGGGTTACCAGAAGTCATGGGATTGCGTCTTTCTAATGTTGAGAGCCCATTGTGATAAAAGCCAAATTGTAAGGAGAACCATGCTTAAAAGGTACATCTTACTTGCTGTGGCCACTGTATTCTTCGCCCTTCAAATGTTTACTGGCAGTGTCACCGCTGCCACTTTAGACGAAGCAACGCGGACAGTTGCCCTTGATAGTCAAGGAGATACGGTTGTCTTGTCGACTGTAGAAGTTGATAAAGGAAAGCGTCTGTTTAATTATGCCTGTGCCCAATGCCATATTGGGGGTGAGACTCGGACTGACCCCAACGTTGATCTTGGCCTAGAAACCCTTTCTCGGGCTACACCGAGTCGAGACAGCATTGAAGGGCTGGTAGATTATATGGAAAATCCCACCACCTACGATGGAGAGCAATCGATCGCTGAGTTGCATCCAAGTTTACTCAGTGCAGATATCTTTCCCAAAATGCGGAACCTGACCGAGGAGGATCTTGAGGCGATCGCTGGCCATATTCTCATGCAACCCAACGTGCTGGGAGAACAGTGGGCAGGTGGCAAGGCAAGGATATAAATTTATTGTCCTACCCCCATAAAAGGACTTGCCCTCCATGCTAAAGTTATTGCCGATTCGTTATCTAACGGCTGCTCTAGCAGTCTTAGTTGGAGTGTTGATTACCTGTCTTCCTGTGCAGGCTGCAAGTCTTGATCCCTACGTGGCTCGGTATTTGCAGGTTAAAGACACTGCCTCCTTAGCAATGGATGCAACAGGCCAGACTCAGGAATTTTCGGCTGCTGACTTGACGGCCGGAAAACAACTATTTGAAGAAAATTGTAAAAACTGCCATGTTGGCGGAGCAACTCTACCAGATCCTCTAGTGTCTCTGTCTCTAGAAGACCTTAAAGGGGCAATGCCAGCTCGGGATAATATTAATGGTCTTGTCGCTTTTCTGCGCCAGCCAATGACCTACGACGGCACAGAAGAAAGCTTTTGGTGTCGCCAGGTACCCGAAAGCTGGATGTCCCAGACGCAGCTCCAAAACTTGTCTGCCTTTGTCCTCAGGGCTGCCCAAAAGGCACCAGGCTGGGGAACAGATCAATTCTGAATTCTGATAGTGAACCCTAAGTGTTCTATGCCGCCAATCATTCCTTGAGTCCAGCAGTCCTTTTCCTAAGGTAGCTTTCTATCTAAAATGAAAAGGAAAGGTTTGGTATCAAGTATTTTTTTAGTTACCAATGTTGAACGAGGAGAACTACTTTGAAAAGACTACTGTCGATTGCACTGATGGCAATCGCTCTGGTGGGTGTGTTGTTTAGTCAACCTGCCTTGGCTGCCGATGTAACCAATGGTGGGAAGATTTTCGGCGCTAACTGCGCTGCTTGCCACATGGGCGGTAACAACGTCATCATGGCCAATAAAACCCTTAAAAAAGATGCCCTGTCACAATTTGGCATGGATTCTGAATCGGCAATCATCAATCAGGTTAAAAATGGCAAAAATGCCATGCCTGCCTTTGGCGGTCGGTTATCCGACGAGCAAATCCAGGATGTGGCTGCCTATGTCCTAGATCAATCTGAAAAAGGTTGGGCTGGCTAAGGCTGATTGCCCAATTTAAGATGCCCTTGCATTAACCCCTCTTGCTCCCTAGAGGGGTT
Organism: Thermosynechococcaceae cyanobacterium; assembly: GCA_041748255.1. Classification (GTDB taxonomy): domain Bacteria; phylum Cyanobacteriota; class Cyanobacteriia; order Thermosynechococcales; family Thermosynechococcaceae; genus JBGTDP01. Next base: position 2,397 of record JBGTDP010000021.1, read on the forward strand.
TGTCATTTTAAAGGGTGTTTAATCCTTATTCCCCGTGGCTGGCCACGTAAGCAAGAATTTGTGCGGTAGGGTGTCCCAGAGGGGAAAATCTGAAATGCCGCTTTTGCTTTCGGAGGGTATAGAAGTTTATCACTCCGCTTTACTAACGTCCATTCTAGTTAAAGAGGCTCAAGAAGTGAGAGCCTAAAAACACCTTAAATAGGTTAGCTAACGCCTGAAGGGCGAGGAGGCTACAGCATCCAGAACTCAGGTTTGTTCAGGTTGCTAGCATTAAGCAGAGTATCCCCACTACTGACCTGTGAGGGGCCAGACTTGGTTTAGAGTACCCCTCCAACGCCTGTAACAGCATTTGAGGGGCCGGAATCATCTCACCCCGAAAGTCTAATAGTTGAACGATCACCAAATAGGCAATCCCGAGCAACAACGCGATCGCCCCGGTGACAATCGCAACAATTTTAGATCGATCAAAATTCATAGCAAGATTACCAAATAGGCAGCCATAAAACCCTATCCATAGCCTGGAATGCTGAGGTGCAGGTATGCGCCCTGCTGGTTTATTTGTTCATTTTACTTGAAGAACACCTGGGAGCTTCAGGCGGTAAAAAGTGCTTTGAACCTCTATGCAGAATACTTCCCGTGGCTTGCCATGACTTCCCTGATTAGCGGAGGTGTGCTCCAGGGCAAAAAATCTCCTAGTCCTAGGAACTATAGTGCTTCCCCTCCATTGACTAAGCGTAACTGGGCTTACCCATTAAAAAAAGCCTCTCTTCGGAGAGGCTTAAAAGTAAGAGGATAGGTAGCAGGGCTATTTAGAAGCCTCCACCCGCTAAAACACCAGCAATGGCAGCAGCGGCGGCGGAGATAGAAGCAGTCCCAAACAGCCACCAAGCAGCGATGGCAGCGGCTTTGCGAGTCTCTTCTGCCTGACGTTGAGCCTCTACTTTGACCGATTCAACGCGTCTTTGAGCTTCGTGTTGTAGGCGCTCAGCCCTTTGCAAAACGGTGTTTCGAGCCCCTTCAATCTGGTCAATGACCCGATTGGCATCCGCCTCAGAAACATCTTCCCGAGAACTCATCAGGGCCACTAGGGTTCCCCGATCAACGTCGCTGAGGCGATCGCGCAGGGAGTCAAACCCAGCCTGAGGGTCATCAAACAGCTTACGCACATCCCGCTTAATCCCGTCGTAGTTGAGCTCTGGTCGCTCTAAAGAGTTGAGATAGTTGCGAATGCGAGCAAAGACCCCATCAATCACCCGTTGAATCCGCCGCTGAACATCCCGCACCTGCTCAACGATTTGAGATCGGGTTGATTCAATCTGGTCGGCAATGCGATTGGCTTCTTCCTCAGTCATATCCTGCCGCTGGGAGAGGAGGGCGACAAAGGTGGAGCGATCAAACCGCGAGAAGCGATCGCTTAAGTTTTCAGCCCCTAGCCGCGGATCACGAACCAATAGCTGCAGATCCCGCTTAATCCCTTCCGGACTAAGCTCATCTTTTTGGGTGTTGCGCAGGTAACTTTCTAGACCAGCTTCAAAGTCCCGCACCTGAGTTTGGGTTCGCAGAGCCCAGCGGCGAGGTGCCCGGACAATCTGACGAATGGCGTCTTGAAACTGATCAATAATTTGATTGACTTGCTCTTCGCTAAGATCTTCCCGCTGGCTCAGCAGTTGCACCAGGGTCTCTCGATCAACCTGGGATAGCCGACTCCGCAGAGCTGAGACCCCAGTTTTGGGATCATCTAATAGCAGAGATAGATCGCGCTGGATGCCTTCTGGATTGAGTTCTGCTCGGTCGGTGTTGCGAAGATACTCGGCCAGGGTCTGGGTGGTTTGGTCATACTGTTCTTTGGCTTTACCGGCCAACCGCTGGGGCGCGTGGAGGGTGTTGTACCAATTGCCTTCGAGTTTATCAATCAGTTGATTGATCTCTGTTTCACTCAGATCTTGGCGTTGGTTGAGAAGCTGGACAAAAGTATCCCGGTCAAAATGGGATAGCCGGGCTCTTAGGGCGGCGGTTCCCGCCTGGGGGTCATCTAGCAAAGTGCGTAGATCCCGCTTAATCCCTTCCGGGTTAAGTTCATCTTTTTGGGTATTACGCAGGTAGGACTCAAGCTTCAGTTTTTGAGCCGTGGCCTCAGAACGAGCCCGATCCTGAATCTGGTCTGAGTCGGTCAAGGTGCGATCGCGGGTACTTTCCAGATATCCAGCAATCTGATTGGCCTCTGATTCACTCAGATCCTGGCGCTGGTTGAGAAGTTGAAATAAACTGTCGCGGTCAAACTGGGATAAACGAGTCCTGAGGACATCACTCTCCGCCTCTGAGTCTTCTAGCAGAGGCTTAAAATCTCGCTCAATTCCCTCTGAGGTTAGGTCTAGTTTGCCAGTAGTGCGCAGATAGTTTTCTACCCGACGGCGCAGATTTTCAGAGGTTTCAGTTGAATCAACCACTTGCACCTGAGTGAGCACATCCTGTCGCACTGCCTCTAGGGCATCCGCAAGTTCTGTGACCCGGCTAGGGGTCATATCTTCGCGCTGATTCAGAAGTTGAGTGAAATAGCCTCGATTTAGCTGCTGGACCTGCCGTCGCACTGTTCCTGGGTCGGCTTCGGGGTCATAGATAACGTTCCTAAACTCATACTGAAGCGTCTCCCGATTTAAGTGCCAGGGATAGGAATTAAGCAGATAGTTCTCAACGTCTGCCTTAACTGTACTGAAAGGAAGGCTTGCAGAAGTTTGATCAGAGCCAGTTTGCTCTGCCAGCTTGCTGCCCAAGGATTGCAGGCGATTTAAGATGGTCTCAACATCCAAGTCTGAGAGATCAGCGCGGCCCATCACCGACCCCATCAGGGTGGACATCCCAAACTGCACCGCCCGATCCATCAAACCCCCTGAGCTTTTCTGGGCGGCATCCTGAGTAGAGACCCGCTGCTGACGGGTCTCCTCAATGAGTTGATCTAACTTTTGAGTCAGTTGCTCAGACTTCAATTCATCAGGATGAGCTGACTTCAGGTAATCAAGTAGCTCTGCATTGACATCTCGCTGGCGACTGCCCGTCACCTGTTGCCAAACGGTATAGAGTTGATCTGATATCCGGCTGAGATCTCGCTTAGAAAAATCTGTCCGTCTACTGACAAGATCAACAAAGGTTTGACGATCAATCTGGCCTAGATCACCACTTGCAGCAATTGATTTCAACTCTGGATCGTTGAGCAAGCCCTCAAATTCCTGCCGAATTCTTGCTATATCCAGATCCCCAGGTCGAATCGTCTCCAGGTAATCCTCTACACTTTCACGAATGCTCGTCGGATCAATCGCCGAGGTAAGTTCCCGTCGGACTGCGGCGGCGGCGGCCTCAGCCGTGGAAACAACCTGAGAATTGACCGCTTTGCCTCCAATGGCTGCCGCGGCTGTGCCGACAATTGCCTGGAATCCTGAGGTAGCAGTATTCACCACAGAACCAATTAAAGACCCCACGGTGGTTGAGCTGACCCAGACCAGCAAGGAAAAATAGGTGGCCCAGATCACCAATCCCAGGATCGCCCCCAAACCAGGATCTGCCTGCAGCAGACTAAGGTTGACAGCCAGCAAGCAGGCAAAGAACAAAGCGATTGTAACCGTGACCAAGGTCCATAGCCCTACCCCAAAGCCAATTTTGCGGATAGTACTGCCGAACCCCCCGCCACTCGAATCGCTACTGCTCGAATTGCTGCTACTATCTGAGTCCGAGCTACCCCCTAAAATTGAAATCCCTAATGCCACAGAAAGATTTGTCAGCAAGAGCTGAAAGGCAAATGCTAAGACAACTCCAGAAATTAAGGCAATAAAAAATCGTGGCCCGGATAGGACAAGCGCCGTCTCGGCGGGGTTTGCTTGTGCCAGCCAAATATTTAGGCTGTCAAATCCAACTATTAGTCCTGCACCTTGAAGCATTAACCGTTCCTCTATAAAGCTGAAAACCCATGCCAATCTGGCAAAGCCATGGGGTTTAATTGAATTTTATTTCGGCAAAAAATGGCCCTCGTGGCTCAGAATCCTTGAATAAAAGTATCAAAGCATCTCTCTGAGGTCAGAGATTGAGGGCAACCCCTAGACTTGATTGGCAAGCAAGGCTTGAAACCCCCATTGTACCTGCTCAAGAAAAGAAATCCTGAGGCCCGACTATGGGGAGTCGTCACCATTCTCTGACGTGGGCGAATCTGCCTGGGAGGGAGTTTCTCTAGCGTCTGGGTTCAAGGGCGAAGGTGACTGCTCTAACTGGCCCCCTGGGGCTGCGGGAAAAGGCAGTGGCGCTGCGGGATTTTGAGGGGGATTTTGTGGAGAAAGATTAGGCCGGTCCGTCGGAAAAGTTGTCAAGGCAACGCGATCGCCCCCCACTGAACGCAGGAGATCTAAAATCTCAATGACTTGGTTATAGCTCACCGTCTGAGCTGCACTTAAAGCAATCAAGCCACTCGGCTTGGCTTTGTGATAGCGCGATATAGTTTGATAGAGCTGCTCCCGGGAGACAGGCTGCTTTTCAACGAAGGTTTGCCCAGTGGGGTCTAAACTCACCACTAGCATTTCCCGCATCTGAGCAGCACCGGTACTGGCCTTGGGCAGATTAACCCCAATTCCTTCTTGGCGGGTTAATCCCACCGCCGCCAAAATAAAGAACGTCAGAATACAGAAAATTACATCAATCAGCGGCACAATTTCAATTCGTACCTCTGGGGCATCGGAATCCTGATAAATCTTCATAGGGCAACCATTGAAAAGTTTAGTAGCTTTGCTCAAGAGGATCTAGGCGGACCCAAAGGACGACTTGAACCATATTTTGCTTGGGGCCAAGACTGTCTGTAGTTCAACTCTAGTTCATTGCCGGCTCGCCGAAAGACTCTAGCTTGGTTAAACAAAAAGCCTTGGAACAAGCGATAAAAAGCCAGGGCCGTAATCGCCACAACCAGTCCCACGGCAGTGCTGATCAAGGCCTGACTAATTCCCAGGGTTACGCCTTGGGTGGCTGAGGTGCCAATATCCCCAATTCGAATCTCACTCAAAGAATAAATTAAGCCTAAAACCGTACCCAGCAGCCCTAACAAAGGGGCTAGGGCAATCACTGCCTCTAAAACCTTATCCCCTCGCCGCATGGCATTTAATTCTTCATCCGCTGAGGCCTCTAGGGCTAGCCGGAAAACTTCTGGCTCTTGGTTTGCCAATCTCAAGGGCGTAAATAGAAATCTGCCGATGGGTTGATCAGTGTTTTGTTGAGCAATTCGAGTTGCCTCATCCCAGTCCCGGCGAGCAGCAGCTAGGATTTCATCTACTAATCTCCGTTCGCCTCTGAGAATGCGCCCCCAGAACCACAACCGCTCAAAAATAGTGCCCAACGCTAGGACGGATAGAATCAGCAGCGGCCAGATCGCCAGACCGCTATTCTGAAGTAATTCTGCAATGTTCACTGTTCTTTCCTTAAATCAGTATCTGTCGGAACTGCCATCGCTTGAAATTCAAAATCCTAGCGAACCATCATAAACCCCATTGTGGGTTGGGGGATATCCACACCCGTTTTTTTAGCGGAGATTTGGCAAAATCTAGGTAATTTGGAGATTAACCTATGAGCTTTTCAATTCAGTCTCTTTATAGCTGGTATCGCAACACCCTGCGCAACCCAAAATATCGCTGGTGGATGATCCTAGGAACGGCTATCTATTTAATCAGTCCGATTGACATTGCCCCTGACTTTCTCCCAATCATAGGGCAGCTTGATGATATTGCTGTTTTGACATTATTCATCTCTGAGATTTCTCAGTTGCTAACGGAGCGAATTCAGACTCGTCAGCGTCGGGAGCCAGGATCAACCTCATCAGATTCAGTAGAAACCCCTGCTGCAGAGATACCTGTGGATGTTAAGGCTGTCTCGATTGATTGACACATCTACTGTGACTGCTGAATCATTGGGCTAATCATGTCGTCTTATTACTCAATTTGATGCAGCCATGATCCAGCAATTTGATGCCAAAGCGTTTGTTAAGGTGCGCGGATCAACCGATGGTCAGCAAGCCTTGATTGGCTGGAGTGGCTCTATCTACGCCCTGGTGCCAGAGCAGCCTAAGAAAAAGCTCTTTGACATCATTGGGATGAGTGTTGCTCGTTGCATCCAGCAGGAGGATGCGTGGGACTTTACCTCTCGGGAACTGACCTATTACCTAGATCCTCAAACCGGCGAAATCCTACATCAGTGGCAAAATCCTTGGACCCAGGAAATTGTGCCGGTGGTTCATGTCGCCAATGATCCGGTGCAAGGACGATTTCGTGGACAGTTCCCAGCCCAGGTCTTCAGGGACAGGACAACCTTTGTGTTTGATTTGTTTTTGAACTATCCCAATCCCTTGGCTGGGGATTTAACCCTACGAGAATATAGTCCAGCCCCAACTTACCAGGCGGCGGAACTTTTTAAGCTAACGGTTCCCACTCAAGACTTGCTCGATCTTGAGCAAACCACAGTCTCAAGCTTGATTGTCTCCTGGGATCGGATTGGTCCCTGGTTGCCGTGGATGAAAATGTCAAGCTTGCCGGGTCAGCTAATTTATAGTGCCTATGGTCATAAGGTTGGTGGTTTGACTGACTTACCACCCTTACTGCAAGAGCAGATTAATACCCGAGTGCCCCGATATCGCCATGCCCCACGGCATAAACTAGATCAAGAAGATATGACCTCGTGGTTATATTTTCAGCAGCATTTCCCAGCCTATTTAAGGGGAGAGGTGTTTCCCCTGCCAGCCCCTGATCAAGAGGAAAGCTGAGCAACCCAGAGCCCATAAGCCTATGCAGTTTGCCGAGCGCTTAAAAAGATTCCAGGCCAATGTCTTTGCCGATATGGATCAAGCAAAGGCCAAAGCTCGCTCTGCGGGTCGGGAGCTGATTGATTTATCTCTGGGGTCTTCTGACTTGCCGGTAGCCACCCCGATTCTAGAAACCATTGCCCACTCTTTAAAGGACCGGCAAACTCACGGTTATCTCTTATTTCATGGCACCCAAGCTTTTCGGCGGGCGGCAGCGGACTGGTATCAACAGCGATTTGGTTTAGGGGTAGACCCGCAGACAGAAGTGCTCCCCCTAATTGGCTCTCAAGAAGGCACAGCCCATCTGCCGTTGGCAATCTTAAATCCGGGGGACTTTGCTTTATTGCTTGATCCGGGCTATCCCTCTCATATTGGTGGCGTTTATCTGGCCGGAGGACAAATTTATCCAATGCCTTTGCGGCCAGAAACCAACTTTTTGCCGGATTTGAGCAAAATTCCTGCCCCAGTTTTAGCTCAGGCTCGAATGATGGTCCTGAGTTATCCCCATAATCCGACCACAGCGATCGCTCCATTAGCTTTTTTTCAGGAGGCCGTGGCCTTTTGTCAGACCCATAACTTGGTTCTGGTGCATGATTTTCCCTATGCCGACATTGTATTTGGGAAAACAGCGGTGCCCTCGGTTCTACAGGCAGATCCGCAAAAACAGGTTTCAATTGAGTTTTTTACCCTCTCTAAGTCCTACAACATGGGCGGGTTTCGGGTTGGCTATGCAATTGGCAACCCAGAACTGATTCGAGCCCTGCGCCAGGTAAAAGCAGCGATTGACTTTAATCAGTATCAAGGCATTTTGAACGGCGCGATCGCCGCCCTCCAGGGTCCTCAGGAAAGTGTCGCCGAAACAGTCGACACCTTTCGTCAACGGCGAGATGTCTGTATCGAGGCCCTGTACCGTATTGGTTGGGAGGTTCCCAGCCCGGCTGCCACCCTGTACATCTGGGCTGAGTTGCCACAGCCCTGGCAGCAAGCCTCAGTTCAATTTTGTTTGCAACTGGTTGCCCAAACTGGTGTTGCCCTTGCCCCAGGGGCAGGATTTGGTAAAGCTGGGGAAGGATACGTGCGAATTGCCCTGGTTCAAGATCCTCCAGTTCTAGAAACGGCTGTTGAACAGATTGCTACATTTCTTGATTCTGGGGCAAAACCGACGGTATTGGTCTGACCGGAACTCTCAAAGTTAAGATGAGTCTATTCTCTTAAACTCACAGGAATAGATATGCTAAAGCGCTGGCAATCACTTTTTTTGGGACTATCGGGCTCTTTGTTGGTCGTATCTGCTCAGACTCCTGGATTTGCCGCCCAAAGAGTCGCCCTTAGGTATGGCTTGTTTGAGCGTTCCGTTGCTGTGTCCGATCTGCGGGAGTACGCCGAAACTCAAAAAGCCTCTCCTGAGCTTAAAAAACTGCTGCGGCCGATTAAGCCAGCAGAGCGAGAAATTGTCCAGCAGGCTCTGCAAACTAAGGTACCAGTAAGCGTTGTAACGGTGGATCGACTGCTGCGCACGCCCCCAGGAAAAAAGATTTTAGCAGATGTGGCTGAAGTTACTGTTCGCCGGGATGATGCCGGAGTCCAAGCAGCTAGAGCCGGATTAGTGGTTGGGAGTGTGCTGCCGGGAGGGTTAGGGGTATTAAACTTTTTAGAGGCTTATCCAAGTCATACCATTACCCTCAGCTTACCGAGGGCACTTAAATTTGCTCGGGAAAATCAAAGACTACTGCGAGGTGCTGCTGGCGGGCTACTTGATCAAGCTCCTGGCAACTAAACTCTTCCGGGAGCGAATTGATTCTAGCGCTGGATCTTGGCCTCTTTGACTCAAGCTTCACAACTCAAAGCTTTTAAGCCTTTGGGAAATATTCAAGAGTTTTGCGAGTAGTTTTACCCTCGCAACTTCAGGCTGAGAATTTAAGCCTTAGCAAGTTTTGGCTGGGTAGGCTGGGGATTCGTACAATAGTGTATTTCATTATCCCAGAGGCTGTAATTCTTATTAGAAAAGCACTTACAGAGTTGAGCAAGCAGGATTTTAAAGTTTCTATACCGTTGCTTCCTGTACTAAAAACTAATAACCTGAAAAGTCTTTTCTAGACTCAAAACTTGTATAACTATGTATAAGATTCAGTGAGTTTAACACTTTGAGTCGATTTGATTTTAGGGGTTTTGGCAAGCAGTTAAACTATAAACGCATGATGATAGAATAATACTCCGATATTTAGAACTGGCTTGCCAGATCTTGTTAGGAGGTAGGTCTATTGTTTACAGCTTCCCAATCTTCTTCAAAACTCAAGCGGAGATCCTTTCAGGTATTAAAAAAAGGGTTTCAAAATCCCAGAAGGCTTATCTTGTTTGTGTTTGGCCGAATTCATATTGTCAGAGAAACTGTTAACTTTCTTTCTCGACAGCCGCTAGCCGAAACCTATGTAGCGGGCAAAACTTGTTTTGAGGATCTCAATGTTGATCAGGCTGTTGAATCCCTTAGAATGGAAGGACTTTGCGGTGGAATCAATCTACCCCAAGACATTTTGCAAGAAATCCAAGGGTTTGCTGAAACCGCTGCTTACCTTGGGAATGCAGACCCTCAGTTTCAATTTTTTCTCACGGATAAAGAGAAAGAAGAATTAAACGCCCCCAAAATCTTTGCAACTGGTCATCACTTTAATCCTTCCCAACAGTGTCCTGCGATTAAAAAACTTGAAGATGATCCTAAAATCCGAGCAGTCGCTGCCAAATACTTACAAACAAATCCGGTGCTGATAGAAAGCCGGTTGCGATGGACATTTGTAACAAACAAAGAAGACGTTAGTGGTGCACAAAAAGGTGTTTTTAATTTCCACTATGACTTGGAAGATTATCGGTTTATTAAATTTATGTTCTACTTGACCAAAGTAGATTCTTCCAGTGGACCCCATGTCTGCGTTAAGGGTAGCCATAGAAATAAAAAGCTTCGGCATCAATTTTCTTGGATTCGGGAAAGAGATGACCAGGAGATTTCTGACTGCTATGGCCCTGAAAATGTGCGCACCATTTGTGGAGAGGCAGGCTATGGGTTTGTTGAGGATTTTTATTGCTTTCATAAGGCAACTTTCCCGACCCACAGAAATCGGCTGCTGTTGGAGATTAAATTTGGCACCAGACACTATGGATTGGTCTAGTCTTAACCTGAGCTATGGCCAAGTTAAGAAAGTGTAAGTCAGGTTTGCCATTCTAAGTGCAGCCTAGCGGAACGTTCACTAAGTATGTTCTCAAGGGCTTAAACCCTAGGGTTTAAGCTGCCAACGGGGGTACGACTTCACTCTGGGCTCCGTAACCTGCGGGAAGCTAACTACAGCCATGACATTTGGATACGTTTCACACGCCTTCTGAAACCCTGATTTCTTGTCCTACTTTAGACGTTAGCCAAAGTATTAAGGGCGCTTCAGAAATGGGCGTTGAGTGAGCCTGCTTACCCGGATTGACGTTAGCTCTAGAAATTGCCAGCAAATTCCCCTAGCTACGCTAAAGTTCAATGCTCTTGAGCAAAGTTAAGGCAAACTATTTTCTTGATCAAGATCGAGAAAGTAACCTCTTAATCTAGGCACTCCAAACCTTTTCTAAAACTTTTTCAGGAGGGATATCTGCCACTTTGCCGCTGGGGGCTTTGATGCTGATAAAGCGATCGCTTTGTGGCAAATATTTCTGAGGCTCAAGCGGACCGAATAAAGCAATTGTGTAGGTCTGCACCGCCACAGCCAATTGCACTGCCGCAGGATTTGAGCTAACCACTAAACTTGCACCAGCAATCATTGCCGCCAGCTTGCCAGTATCTTCAGGGGCAGTCACCTTAAGCTGCGGGCAAGCTTTTTTTAAGGCCGCAACCCCAGCTTGATCTGCCTCAACCACTACAACCGGAAGATCTGGCTGCCGCTGTTGAAAATCTTGAATAATTTTTTGCCAATTCTTTGCCGGATAATCCCCACTGGGATCTTTTGTCTGGCTAGAGCTACCATCGATCAAGACGTAGCTGCCCTCCTTAGCATCCGCCAGATCCAGGCGATTCTGCTCTGTTTCTGCCCAGACAAGATCTTTTTGAGGCAGATTAATTTGCAGCTCCGGACAGGGGGTATTGATGCCCAACCCCTGGAGCAGATCGTGATATTTTTGAGCTGCGTATTGCTCAGGCTTTAAGGGTACTGGCTGAGTGAGTAAAAACTCCCCCGCTCCTCCGGCATAGCTAATCCGGTTAGGAATCCCAGTCAGCCACATTAATAGGCCCATTTCCCAACTGCGCTCAAAGGCGATCGCCACGTCGTATTCCCGCTCTCGGAGGATGCCAATCAAGTTCACCCAATCTGCTAGGCCGTTACGATTTTGAAAATCAAATGGAATTACCTCTTGAACGGCCCGGCAAACCCGGTAGGCTCCCTTAGCCTTAGGTTCAACCACAACATCTATCTGGGCATCAGGATACTGCTGCTTTAAGTCATCCAGGGTTGGAAAGCAGAGAATTTGATCACCAATCCCGCCGGGGATCAAGGCCAACACACGCATCATGATTATTTTGGAACGCTCCTCAGCGGTGGGAATATAAACTCATCAACGCCTATTGTAAAGGAACATTTTGCCTTCAAAGCCTAAAGGGGAGATTTAATCCTCATAATATGTTGAAGACGATACATCAATCGATGGGATAAACAGCACCATGCATCTTCTGATTCCAGCAGCCGGAATGGGCCGACGGATGGGCAGCACTCACAACAAACTGCGGTTAACCTTGCTGGAGAAGCCACTTTTAGCCTGGACTTTAATCGCAGCTGAAGCCTCCAGTTTGATTGAATGGCTGGGGATCATTGGACAACCAGCAGATTTTGCTCACTGGCAGCAGGTCATCGCAGACTTAGACCTTAAGAAGCCCGTGAAACTGATACCAGGGGGGTCAACTCGCCAAGAATCCGTTTATAACGGGCTAAAAGCGCTGCCGACCACTGCTACCAAGGTCTTGATTCATGATGGGGCTAGATGCCTAGCGACAACCGAGTTGATCGACCGGTTCGCCCTAAAGCTGGCGGACAGCATTGGTTTAATTGCAGCAGTTCCTGTCAAAGACACCATTAAAGTTGTAGATCAATCAGGTTTAATCCAGGCAACTCCTGATCGCGCTACCCTTTGGACAGCCCAAACCCCCCAGGGATTTGCGGTCGACAAACTTAAGCACTGCCATGAACAGGGACAAGCTCAAGGTTGGCAAGTCACCGATGATGCGGCTTTATTTGAAAGATTCCAGTTGCCAGTGCAAGTCGTAATGGGAGAAGAAACCAACCTAAAAGTTACCACCCCAGCAGACTTGGCGATCGCCCAAGCAATTTTGCGCCAACGCCTTGAGTCTGTTTAGTCAAAGTAAAACAGGGTGACGACCTTGCGCTGATCTTCGGCATCGTGGCAGGTTTGCAGTAGGGTCTGGCTATCGTGAAATGCAAAGCAAACAAGTTGTTGACAACGAGAAATAATCTCTTGATTGCACAGGGCACTCGCTTCTGCTAAAGAAAGTTGGTCATTCTCTGGTTTTTCAACCAGATGCATTACCTGCTTTAGTTGCTGACGAGACTCACGGGGCTGCCGTTTCATACTTTGGGGCAAAATCACCGTCAGGAGGTTGGCCTCTGCTCGCATGGCCCCACGAATAGCAGCAGCATTAGTGCCTGTGGCCCCAGAGGTCATCAGGCGATTGCCGCCTAGGACCAGGGCGTAGCTCATCATTTCAATCAGGTGCTGATGGGTAATCGGAACGTGGCGGGAGCCGAGCAAAGCAATTCGTTTAGCCCCGGTTTGCTGAATAGTTGCCAGTTCCTGTAAGAACTCATCTACATTGGGTTCGTCGACCTGGGGAATATCTAGAGGTTGGCTCAACGATGGGCGCGCAGCGAAACAACCCAGTTATTCTATCAGAGGGAGAGCTGCTGCTACTAGTCTGACCAGGATCAGAA
>JBGTDP010000022.1:0-23785 GCA_041748255.1 Thermosynechococcaceae cyanobacterium
AGGGTTGTGAGTGCCAAGCAAATGGACGAGGCAGAAATCCTGGTGCCGCCAATGAAAAATGTCAAGGATCTACAAAAGGTGATCTATGACAACTTGCAAGCAGCCATGCTCGGTCAAAAAACCGTTGACCAGGCGGTTGCCGATGCGGCTAAGACCTGGGACCAGAGCAACGCTTAGCGGTGCTTGAGAAAATCACCCGCCAGATAGAGCGACCCGCAGAGAACCATTACCCCTGAATCGGCTGCGATCAGGCCAGCCTGCCAGTCCGAATAAATCTGGCAGTGGCTGAGTCCTGGGCAAATCTGCTTCGCTAGCGTCGCTAACGCTTGGGGGTCTGCGGAGCTGTGATCGGGCACCGGAACCAGATAAAGGGAGTCCCCTGGCTGCAGCAAAATCTGCAAAATATCGTCATGATCTTTGGTGGCCAGCATCCCCACAATCCAATGAATGGGTCCGTCACCAAGGGTGTCAACAAACTGGCGCAGGGCTTTGGCTGCGGCTGGATTGTGGGCTCCATCAATCAACAGAGGGCGATCGCGCCAGGTGCTCCATTGCAGGCGTCCCGGCCAGCGAGTCTGAGCGATTCCTTGACTAATTGCCAGATCAGAAATCTGCCATCCCCGCTGACGGAGGATCTGAACTGCAGCGATCGCCAGGGCCGAATTCATTAACTGGATCTGACCACGCAGGGGCAGCGGGTATTGAATCTCTTGGAATTGGGCTAGACCATTCCCCAGATCCAGCGCTGGCTGCGGCCAGACTGCCGGACAATTTAGCTGTTGAATTCTTTGCGCCACCACTGCCCTGGCTTCAGGGGGCAAGAGTCCGACCACTGCCGGACAGCCTTGTTTCAAAATCCCGGCCTTTTCCCCGGCAATATCGGCTAGGGTCGGCCCCAAGCGCTGCAAGTGCTCGCGGCTAATCGAGGTAATCACGCTCACCAGGGGCGCTTCACAAACATTGGTGGCATCCAGGCGTCCGCCCAAACCACCTTCAATGACCGCCCCCTCCACCTGCTGTTGGGCAAAGTACAACCAGGCGGCGGCAGTGATTAGCTCAAACTGGGTGGGTGGGGCCTGGGGGCGGATGACGTGCTCAACTTGTTGTAGGACCTTTTCTAGCTCCGCTGGGGCAATCGGCTGCTCGTTGAGGCAAATTCGCTCTTGCCAATTCACCAGATGGGGAGAGGTATAGCGACCAACCCGGTAACCGGCCTGGGTGAGCACAGCAGAAAGATACGCACAAACTGAGCCTTTGCCATTGGTGCCAGCAACATGAATGATCGGAACCTGGCGGTGAGGATCAGCCAAATCTGCCAAAAGCTGCTCAATTCGCTCTAGACCCAGATGAATCCCAAAGCGATCGTAGCGGTGCAAAATTGTGTCGATAGTCACTCAGAAAAACTGCTGGGTTTGAAGTAACCCCCCAATAATGCCTTTTAAACTCAACGGATTCACCCGTTGTTGTTCATGCTAAAAGTTCGTTTTTCCTTGAGTGGGACTGCCTGCTATACAGTTCCCAGACTCTTGTAGCGGTTGAAATTGCTGATGGCTAACTTTCCTGGCCAACCCGCGATCACCTTTTAGATTAATCCTCGTCAGAAGAACAAAATTTAACAACGCCGATCGCTTTAATCTTCACTGTAGCGATCGACGCTTAAATCAAGTCAACTTGAGAATTATGCTTGCCGATTGTTAAAGAAGCCTTGGGCCTGTCTCAGGGCAAGGGCACCGATGTTATAAACAGCCCAGCCACCGGCTAAAAGCACGGGCAACAGAACAACTAAAACGCGAAAGTCTAGGTGCATTTTGATTTCCTCTCTTAAAGTTTTTTGAACAGCTCTCATTTTTATTTTGCAACGAACCGAACTTATTTGCATCTACTGGGGTTAATTTAAATTGCTGCTGGCCTCTGGGTTAGTCTGCCTGGGTAAATCCGAGGTCGGTGCCACGATTAGCATGGACCAGGGCTAATTTCTCATAATTGTGGGCATGGGCAATCAGCTCAGCCGCCTCTGCCTCACTAAGCTGCCGCAGGCACTTGCCGGGAACTCCGACCACCAGCGATCGCGGCGGTACATCCTTGGTGACCACCGCTCCAGCTCCAATCATGCTCCCGGCCCCCACCCGCACCCCATCCAAAATGACTGCCCCAATCCCAATCAGGCTGCCGCGTTCCACATAGGCTGAATGCACCACTGCTCGATGGCCCACAGTCACGTTAGCCTCTAAAATTGTCGGCTTGCCTGGATCACCATGTAAGATCGCCCCATCTTGAATATTGGTCCTCGCACCTATCTCAATCCGCTCCACATCCCCCCGAACCACAGCCCCGTACCAGATACTGACTCCCTCAGCAACGGTAACTGAACCGATCACAGTTGCATTTGTGGCCACAAATGCCGCTGGCGACAGATCAGGAGGAGGCCAAAAGCTAGGAGAGAAACTTTGATCAATCACTAAACCGAACCCTTTTCAACAACCCACTTATTATCGGATCTGGCTGGAGGATCCGGCTGGGGAATCTGGCTGGAGCCGAATCCCGGAAACATCCATCGCTATAATAAAGTCACTTGACCTTGGCAAGCAGTGCATTGATGCAAATCCGCCCTTCATGACCCATCCTGGCTTGCAGTATCCTATCTTTGGCCCAGAAATTCAGTGCCCTCACTGCCGCCAAACCATTCCGGCCTTGACGCTAACGGATACCTACCTGTGCCATCGTCATGGGGCCTTTGAGTCAAACCCCAAAACCGGAGAATTGATCCACCTGCAATCCGGTCGGCACTGGCGGCAATGGCAGGAGGAGTGGTACCGGCAGCACACCCATCCCGATGGGATTCGGTTTGAAATTCACGAAGCCTTGGATAAGCTCTATACCCAGGGATACCGGGCCACAAGGGTGATTATTGCCCAACGTTATAAAGCCTTAATCCACACTTATTTAGAGCGGGGAAATACCCCCTGGCAGGGGCAGCTGGATGCTTCGCGACCGCGACTGTACGGCTTGCCGGTGGAGTTTAGCCCTGATCCAGCCCTGGAACCCTGCTGGGATGTGATTAACTTTGATTTAGAGAAAGAGCCTGGCCCCCCGGTGCGCCCCCCCTACTACCGGATGTTTGAGTAGCCAGGATATGCGCTTTCACCACACCTCGATCCGGACAGCCAATATCCATCGGGCGATCGCCTTTTACGGCTGCCTGGGGTTTGAGATTCAGGCCCAGTTCACCACTGGCTATACCCTGGCCTGCTGGCTCCAAGGACCGGGAGGACGCTTAGAGCTGATTGAAATTCCCCAGCCCCATCCAGCCCCAGATGCCTTTGGGGATCAGCACTATGTTGGCTACTATCACCTGTCTTTTGATTTAACTTCCGCCTTGGCAGGCCAGGATCTTAAGGGTTGGCTGGGGGATCTGGAGCATCAGCTAACCGCTGAGTCTTTGCCCCTAAAAGTGCTGTTGCCCCCGACGGAGCAAACCATTGGAGATCGCAGCTATAAAGTCACTTTTATTGCCGATCCCGATGGGCTACCCCTAGAGTTTCTACAGGATCTGGGGGCAACGGCCCCCTGAAACCTGGGCTAAAATTTTTTAGGCTAAATTTTTTCTGAGATAGAATACTAGGGGATGCCATCAAGATTCTCGCTGGATCTAAGCTCGATTCTCCCAGGAGGGTCACTTTAGCATCAACAGTCTCAGGAATTTTCCCAGATTAAGCGTTGATTCTCCGGCGTCAGCCAGAGCTGGAATCTTGGTGGTTTAAACTTTGGCGGTGGACTACATCGACCAGAAGCATACAAGAGGCTAGCAATTTATGTGTGGCATCGTCGGAATTTGGGGTCAGATGGACCCCGCCAGTGTTCAGACCATGATGGAGTCATTGATTCACCGAGGCCCAGATGCCGAGGGTGTCTTTGTTTCTGAATCTGGGGCAGGGATCTTGGGCCATCGGCGCTTAAGCATCATGGACCCAGAAGGGGGCAATCAACCGATTTACGGCCAAAGCTCCTGTCAGGCCATTATCGGCAATGGTGAAATCTATAACTTTCCCCAACTGCGTACGGAGCTGGCCCACCGCTATGCCTTCCAAACCAATAGCGACACGGAAGCGGCCCTGCACCTTTACCAAGATCAAGGGGCTGAGGCAATTCAACGCCTGGATGGAATGTATGCCTTTGCGATCGCCGACAATCAGAGATTTCTGGCCGCCAGGGACCCAATTGGGATTAAGCCCCTCTACTACAGTGAGCAGAATGGCAGCTTTGTATTTGCCTCCGAATTAAAAGCCCTGGCCAGTTTTTGTCCCACGGTGCAAGAATTTCCGCCGGGAACCTACTTTGATTCTGAGACCGGATTTTCGACCTACTACACGGTCCCTGATATCCAGCCAGAGCCCCAGGCCAATGAAGCCGAGCTTCTACAAGCAGTGCGCGATACTGTCGAAGCTTCGGTGGTTAAACGATTGATGAGTGATGTCCCTCTGGGAGCCTTTCTCTCCGGGGGCTTAGATAGTAGCATCATTGCCGCGGTGGCCCAGCAGCACCAGGGCAGCTTGCATACCTTCTCAGTGGGGGTTGAGGGCAGTAAAGATCTAGTAGCTGCTCGCCAAGTTTCCCGTCATCTTGAGACCCTGCACCATGAGTACGTGATCAATCCTGCTGAGGTGATGGCCAAGCTCCCAGAAATTATTTATTCTCTAGAATCCTTTGACCAGGACCTGGTGCGCAGTGCAATTCCCTGCTACTTTACCTCCCGCTTAGCCGCGGAGCATGTCAAGGTGATTTTGACGGGGGAAGGGGCTGATGAGTTATTTGCCGGGTACACCTACTACAAGGGCATCCCCGACGAGCAGACCCTGCACCAAGAGTTGCGTCGCTCCGTCAGCAGCCTCCACAACATTAATCTCCAGCGGGTAGACCGGATGGTGATGGCCCACTCAATTGAGGGGCGAGTGCCCTTTTTAGATCTAAAAATGATTGAGCTAGCCCAACGCATCCCGGTTCACCTGAAGCTGCGGGGAAACCCCTTGGTCGAGAAGTGGATTCTCAGAAAAGCCTTTGAAGATCTGCTGCCCTCAGAGATTGTTTGGCGGCAAAAAGAGCAGTTTGACGAAGGCAGCGGCACCGTTGATTTGCTCACCGAGCTGTTGGCTAACACTATGGGTGAAGCCGAAGCCCAAGCCTATCGCCAGCGGTACCCTGAGGCTCACCTGCGCTCAGCGGAAGAATGTTATTATCATCAGCTCTTTCGAGAAGTTTTTGATCATCCTGCCCCAATCCTGGCCAATGTTGGGCGGTGGTCAGATCGACCTTAAACCAGCGTCGGCTGGTTCATCTGCCCCTGGACCCGTGAAGTCGGGTCCAGGGAGTGGTTAGATGGAGTAATATCAGATCTATCCCCATTGCTGCTTGACAAACAGGTGAGAAGCAGAGAAATCGCTTCAGGGGATGAGCTTAGCCCTGCAGGATCTCTCTAACCATTCCCTGCTAGGCGCTAAGGATTTAGGGGGGTAATTGATGAATGCAGACTCACACAGAATTTACACAGATTAGGATCAACGCTATGAAGCAACTCGAAGTTCTAAATAACTATGCTAAAGCAGTCTCCGTGGGGGCCTATGACCTTCATGCCTCCGGTCTGTTTGGCAAGTATGACAATGTCCGACGCTATTGGGAAGATCGTTATACGCGCAACGTCCTGAGTCAGTTTCTCGGACCCTTGATTGCCCATAAGCAAGGTTTAGCCAGCGGCTTACGAGTCTTGGACTTGGGCTGCGGGGCTGGAGAAGGGATGAATATTCTCACGACTCTTCCCCAAGCCTGTCCCACCCTAGATGAAGACGTTGAGCCGGTGCTGAGTCGTCAAGACATTCATTGCTACAAAGGCGTAGATTTAAGTCCAGCGATGATTGAAAAGGCGATCGCCCTTCATGCGGACAACCCCCATGCTGAATTTGGGATTGCCGACCTGAATCAGGGCTTGCCCACAGACCCTGGTGAGCCAGCCTACGATATTTACTTTTCTTCCTACGGGGCCCTGTCCCACCTCAATGATGCGGCCCTGGGCAAACTGGTGGGAGATATCTGTGCGCAAATGGATCAGCGGGCAGTCTTTGTCGCCGATCTGCTGGGCCGCTATTCCTACGAATGGCCCTGCTACTGGAAAAACCCTGGGGACAATGGCTCTGGGATGAATACCTACTCCATGTCCTACATTTATCCCCCAGAGACCCGAGAATCAGTTGAAGTGGATCGGTTTGCGATGCGCTACTGGGGCAGCGGAGAGTTAGATCAAATAATCACTCAGATCGCGACGAGTAAAGGGGTGCAGGTTTCCCGGCGGCGGCTGTGCGATCGCTCAATTTTGGTCGGACGGCACATGGATACCCAGGAATTTAATCCGCAGGCTCCGGCCCTACGGGCGATGGTCAACTCTCTCCATGAGCCGAACCAGCGCACTGACCTGTCCCAGTTAATTTTCACCTACGAGCCGGATCCGGAGCATCCTCACTTAAATCAGTATTTTTCCACCCTCCAGCAGGCTTGGAACGAAGTGGTTTATGCCTGCATCGAAGCCCTAGAACAATGGCGGCATCCTCAGAAGCTGCTGGCAGAACCCTCCCCTGGCTCATCGCCAATGGTTCAGGCAGCAGTTCGCACCCTACGAACCGTTGTTCAGATTGCCCCTAGCCTGCGTCTGGAAGATCCGCGAGCTAACTTGGTTGAACCACAGTTGGCCTACTTGCTGCGGGATCTAGAGTGGAACCTCCAGCAAGGACTTGGCTCCGCCCATGGTCTGCTGGCGTTGTACGAGTTTCAAAGGTAAATTCCTTCATCCAAACTAGGCTCACCCCCAGGAAGCTATGACTTTTTTAGCAGCCCTGTTTGGGTGAGAAATTCCTTAGCCACCGCCGCCGGTTCCCGCTGGTTGCTGGTCACGTCATTGTTGAGGCGCTGCATCACTGGGTCAGTGATTTTGGGGCTCAGGCGGTTGAGGGCATCTTTAATCCCAGGATTTTGCTCCAAAGCCGCTTGACGGACGACGGGAGCCACCTGGTAGGGGGGAAAGAAATTCTTGTCATCCTTGAGGGCAACCAGATTATAGGCACTGATCTCACCATCGGTGGCGAACCCAGCCACCACATCGGCTTGGCCATTGGTCAAACCCTGATACCTCAGCCCTGGATCAACCGCCTTGTAGTCTTTAAGCTTGAAGTTGTCATAGGCTTTTTGCAAGCCTGGCAGACCATCTTCGCGAGCTTGAAACTCAAAGGTGCCAATCATCCGCAATTGATTGGCCTTGGCAGCCAGATCAGAAATGGTTTGAATCCCATACTTCTGAGCATCAGCGGGCCTCATCAGTAGGGTGTAGGTATTGTTCATCGGGGCTGGCTGCAACCAGACTAAGTTAAATTTCTCCTGGTACTGGTTTGAGATCCGCTGAAAAACTTGCTGGCGATCGCTGATGCTGGGCAACTTCAAGACCGTTAACAGTCCGGTACCGGTATATTCCGGGTACAGGTCTATTTCCCCCGCTTCCAAGCTGGCATGAGCCACCTGGGTGCCTCCGAGGTTCAGCTTGCGCTCCACCTCGAAACCCTGATCCTCTAGGACCAGGGCATACATTTCTCCTAAAATAAACTGCTCGACAAAATCCTTTGAGCCCACCCGAATTGTCCCCGGAGCAGTGGTGCTGTTGTCACAGGCGATCGCACTGACCATGGTTAGCAACGCCAACAGCAGGGGGACAAGTATACGACGTAAGTTCATAAAAAAAATCCTAACGCTAGCGCAAAGTCTCCGATCTTAGTGAGGCGTCCCAAATACCTCTGCTCTCAGGCCCTCTAGTATACTGCTTCGTCTCTGTTGAACTTATCAAGCTGCCTAAGCCCCTCCCAGACCGAGGGTAACAGCACCGGAGAAATTTCGATTTGGCAGCTTGAGGCCCAGGCACTTGCCCCTCAGAGCAGTTCTTTGGCTAGGATCCCTTGCTTTGGAATCCACGTCTAGGAAAGCCAAAGGAATGATTTGAGCCTGCCCAGCCAAATGAATGCTTTAGACTAATAAAAGAGCCGCAACAGAAGCCAAAGGAGACTTTGCATGACCACGACGATGAACGCCCGCGACTTATTTCAGGCTGCCTACGAAAATCGCTACACCTGGGATCAAGATTTTCCGGGCTATGGGGCGGATGTGGAGTTGAAGCAAGCCGGGGAAGTTTACACTGGCAAGATTAAAATTAACTCCGATTTCAGTGTTGAAGTCAGTGAAATCCAAGATTCGGAAGTTCAAGAATCTCTTTATACCCAACTGCGGGATGTCGTTACCCATCGCAAGCGCAATACTTTTGAGAAGGCCCATGGCGCTAACACCTTTAGTCTGGGGGAAACCGATGGCAGTGGTGCAGTTGAAATTTTGGTCCAGGGCGATGCCATGGGCTCCAACTATCGCGTGCGAGACACTCAAATCTCTTTAGTGAGCCGGGTGATGGGACGGATGGCCTTTGTGATTCATCACAAGGCCAGTTTAGATACTGGGGAAGGGTATATTTCTAGCAACTACACGGCGGTGTTTCGTAACCCCCAAACCAATGAAGTTTTGCGGCAAATGGAATTTGAAGACACCTACGAAAAGATTGGCTCCTACTACGTGATGACCCGTCAGGTGGTTCATACCCATGCTGAAGGCCAGACCACCACGACAGAAATTAATTTCTCAAACGTGAAGTTGTTGCAGCCGGTGGCTGCCTAAAGGGCAATTTTTGAAAACCTTGCTGTGGCTAGAGACAGGCTGACCGTCTCCAATTCAGGCGGTTGAATTGCCCTGAATATCTGGTTGCCCGGAAGTCCTAGTTACCCGCTTTCTTAGTCTTGAAGTAAGCCTCCATGACCTGGCGAACCATGGGGGCACAGATGGAACCCCCGCCCCCACCCGTGTTTTCTCCAAAGGCGACCACGACTATCTCCGGATCGTTAAAAGGGGCATAGCCCCCAAACCAGGTGTGAGACTCGCGGGGTGGATCTTCGGCAGTGCCACTTTTACCCGCTGCTTTTGGCAGGCTAGGCACGTCAAGTCTAGCCCCGGTTCCGCCATCCACAACTGCCCGCAGTCCGGAGCGGAGTATCTTCAAGGTGGAGGGATTTAAGTCGAGGGATTCCCGCCAGCTAGACGCTTTTACGTTCGACTTTAACAGGTGGGGTTTAACTTTATAGCCACCATTGGCCGGAGCTGCAAACATGATACTTGCCTGAAGCGGGGTGACTTGGAGGGCGCCCTGGCCAATAGAAATAATGATCGTATCCCCCACATACCATTTGTCCCCCAGCACTTCTTGCTTCCAGGCTTCATCGGGAACCAACCCCGCTTTTTCTCCGGGGATATCAATGCCAGTTTTTTGACCAAAGCCAAACTTCCTGGACCATTGAATAATGGGCTTTTGTCCGGTGCGCATCCCCACTTGGTAGAAAAAGGTATCGCTGCTCCATTTCAGGCCCCCGGAAAAGTCTAAAGGCCCAAACCCAGCGTCATTCCAGTCGTGGAAGGTAAACCCCCCTGCCGAGATCGAGGGATAAGTCATCAAAACAGTGTCCGGTGAGAACTTGCCAGATTCTAGGGCAGCAGCGGTGGTGATAATTTTAAACGTGCTGGCCGGAGGAAATCCCTGCATACTTCGATTCACAAACGGAAACTCCCGGCTCTGTAGTTCTTGCCACTGGGCTTCGGTGATCCGCTTTGAAAACCAGTTCGGGTCAAAGGCTGGACGGCTAACCATGGCCAGGATAGCTCCATCCCTTGGGTCCATCGCGACGATCGCACCCGTGCGTTTGCCCAGGGCTGCCTCGGCAGCTTTTTGGACCTCTAAATCCAGGGTCAGTTGAACATTCTGTCCGGGCTGGGAGGGCTTTTCCCCTAAAATTTCTACCACCTGGCCGGCCCCGTTCACCTCTACCTGCTGTCCCCCCCAGGTGCCCCGCAATTGTTTTTCGTAGGACGATTCAACACCCATTTGGCCAATGACATCCCCCAAGCGGTAACCCTGATCCTGCCGTTGGGCCAGTTCATCTTCGGTCAGTTCGCCGATGTAACCCAGGACGTGAGCCCCCAATTCCCCGTAGGGATAGTTGCGAATTGCCTCCTTTCCAACTTCCACCCCCGTCATTTCGGCACTGCGCTCAGCTAGAGCTACCACCTGAGCTGGTTTCAATCCCTTAGCAATCCGGATTAAAGAAGGGGAAGTGTAGCCAGCTTTTTCAATTTGACTTTGAATCTCAGGTTGGGGAATATTAAGAATTTCAGATAGGAGCTGCAGCGTCTGCGGCCACTCCGCTTTTTTTTGGGCGATCGGCCACAGAAACACCGAGTAGGAGAACTGACTATTGGCTAAAATCCGTCCCTGGCGATCGAGGATTTTGCCCCGCTCCGGTGGTTTAGGAATCAGTCGAATTCGGTTTTCTTCAGCCATCTGGCGGTTCTGAGTGCCTGAAATAATCTGCAAATAGGCTAGACGACTACTAATCCCCCCGACGAGTACCAAACTTACCAGCAGGATTAAGACCAGGCTTTGTTGACCTTTGCCAATCGTCCGGGATGAAACGGGATTTTTTGCTGAGTTTTTAATCGATCGCGATTGCAGCAAGGTCATCGGGGGCACCCTAAATAAATCAGAGCCAAGCAGTTCAGCTCTATTGTGCCCCAGTCTTAGCGAATTAGCTTTGTAAATTGGCTGGCACTTGCATAAGAGCAGCGTTTTCCCAGGGGTTCAATGACTTTCAACCCCCAGGTACACAGAGCAAGACAAATGAAAATGTTATCCTCCACGGAGGGTGTGTAACGTGCGGAGTGTTTTTATGGTCGTTTCTTCAGAATTAAAATTGGCTGCGACGAATGGCAACCCAACCCAGGCGATTGCTAGCAATGCCAGCTCCACAAACTTGTTTGGGACCGATGGCGTTCGAGGCCGAGCCGGAGAGCTATTAACCCCTGCTCTGGCAATGCAGCTTGGCTACTGGGCCGGGCAAGTCCTGAAAACAGAAGCAGCAACCCAGGGTCCGTTTATTCTGGGGCAAGATTCAAGAAATTCTAGTGACATGCTGGCAATGGCTTTGACAGCGGGCTTGACCACTGCGGGCCTAGAAGTTTGGCAGTTGGGTTTATGCCCGACCCCAACGGTTGCTTACCTAACCAAAACCCTTGGGGCAGCAGGGGGGGTGATGATCTCCGCCAGCCACAATCCCCCGGAAGACAATGGAATCAAGTTTTTTGGTCCAGATGGGGCCAAGCTAGGAATAGGGTTGCAGCAGTACATTGAAACCCAGTTACTTGGCACGCCTGTAGATCAACTTGTTGGCACTGTCTGGGGACACCACCATTACCGGCCAGAGCTTATACATGGCTATGTTGAGGCCCTACAGCAGCCTTTGCTGCCAGAGGTTAACTTACAGGGAATGCGGATTGTCTTGGATCTTGCCTGGGGGGCAGCAGTCCATTTAGCCCCGGAGGTATTTCAGTCGATGGGGGCAGAGGTGATTTGCCTGCATGATCGCCCGGATGGTGATCAAATTAATGTTGATTGTGGGTCTACTCATCTAGCGCCACTGGCAGCAGCAGTGAAGGAACACCAAGCCGATCTAGGGTTTGCTTTTGATGGCGATGCCGATCGCGTTCTAGCGGTGGATGGCCAGGGACGCACAATTGACGGCGATTACATCCTCTATCTCTGGGGCCAAACCCTGCGTGAGGCTCAACAGTTGCCAGGGAATAAAATTGTCGCCACCGTAATGTCTAATCTGGGCTTTGAGCGGGCCTGGCAGGACCAGGGGGGGGAGTTGATTCGAGCTTCGGTCGGAGACCAGTACGTGCATGCGGCGATGCTGGAATCGGGGGCAATGTTAGGAGGAGAACAGTCCGGTCATATTCTTTGCCGCCATTATGGAATGGGCGGTGATGGCCTGCTAACGGCTCTGCATCTAGCAGCCCTGGTCCGCCGCCTGGGTACAACCCTAACCGAACTTGTAGACAATAGCTTTCAAACCTATCCCCAGCTGCTGCGCAATGTCCGGGTCGAAAATCGTCAACGCCGCTTGAACTGGCAGACTTGCCAGCCACTTCAGCAGGCGATCGCTCAAGCAGAAGCCGCCATGGGTGATCAGGGGCGGGTACTGGTGCGGGCCTCAGGCACAGAACCCGTGATTCGGGTGATGGTAGAAGCCTGCACTGCTGAAATGACTAACCACTGGACCGAAGCATTGGTGCTGACGGTTAAGAATCATCTGACCTGACTTCTCGCTTAAAGCTCAAACCCTAGGGCTTTAACCCCTTGGCGCAGACGCTCTGCTTCTGGAGGGTTTTGCTGCCCATGGAGGGAGATCGCTCGCCGCAGGAGTTTGAGGCTTTCTGGAACTTGACCGAGTTTGAGCAATACAACCCCTAAATTTTGGTAAGCCTCAGCATAGTCAGGATTAAGCTGGATGGCCCGTTCATAGGCTGCGATCGCTGCTTTTAAAGCCCCTAAAGCCTTTAGGGTCATCCCCAGGTTGTAGTGGCCGACCGCAAACCCAGGGTCAATGTCTAGGACAGTTTGAAAGAGTTTTTTTGCCGCCAGCAGATCTCCCTGGGCTTTTAAGAGGCTGCCAAGGTTGTTGTAAGCCCCTAGCTGCAGGCGAAGTGGAATTTGCTGCTGCAGGGCTGTCCGGTAGTGGGCTTCGGCTGAGGATAGTTTCCCTAAACGGGCATAGGCAATCCCCAGATGGTAGTACAACTCGTAGAGAACCGGCGGCTCAATATTTTCAGCCTCAAGTCCCTGCTCCAGCAGTAGCATCCCCCGCTGTTCTCCCTGTTGGACGTACAAAGCCCCTAGCTTGCTGCAGACGTAGGGATCGCCGGGATGATTAGCAAGAAAGGTTTCCATGGTGGTTTGGGCGCGGGAGAACTTATCCCCACGGGCGATCGCCTCCGGGTGATACCCGTAATGCGCGATCGCCACCTCCGGCAGATAACCCACCTGCCAATCGGGGTCGTGATTAATAATTTCAGCCACACGCTCATCCACAATCGCATGGTAGGGGCGCGAGAAACTAATCTCTGGATGGCGGCGAAACAGTCGAGAAACCAAGGAATAGGGAGACTGAGCTGCTCCCACCTCTTGCCGCACCAGATTAATTAGCAGATAAGCATGATTCTCAATGGCTTGGCGCAGCCGGGGAATGATCTCAGGCACCAGCACCTCGTCGCCATCGAGAACCAGCACCCAATCTCCTTGAGCGTATTTCAAAGACTGGTTGCGAGCCGCTGCAAAATCATTGTCCCAGGCAAAGGTGTGCACTTCGGCTCCCAGGTCTTGGGCCACTTCCCGTGTCTGATCCGTCGAGCCAGTATCCACAACCACGGTTTGATCCACGACCTGCGCTACGCTTGCCAGACAGCGAGGCAGAGATTTTGCCTCGTTCTTGACAATCATGCAGAGGCTCAGCGTTGTCATCGGTCAACTCCGGTCTTCTCTAGGGAATCTTCCCAGGGGCAAGGGTGCAAAATACGATTACAACTCAACGCTCGTGATCCGCATCGGAACGGGTGGGGAATTGACGCGATCGCACTTCCTGGGGAGGCCGCCCATCCATCAGCGAGTCACGCTTCGCCTCAGTCAAGACTTCTCGCAAGACTTCCTGCATTGACCGCCGCTCATAGGTGCAGGCTGACAATAGGTGGGTTCCCATTTGTAGCATCAGCAGGGGAATCCGGGTCATTAGGTAGGCCAGAACCCCAAGGGTGAAAACGGCAAACCAGCGCGCTGGCCCAGCCAGGGTGGGTAAATTAAACAACGGAGACCCAGAATTGGCTGTGAATACCTGGGACCATTGATCAACCAAGATTCTGGCCTCCTCTGGATGAGTAGCCAGATCAAATATATAGCTAAACACAACCACAGCCAAAATTAAACTGACCAAAATAACCAGACCGGAGAGGGCCAGCAACCAGGTTCTCAATCGGTAGCTGAGCTGCTCAAATCGATGGCGTTGAGAAAGATCAGGGCGATAAGTCTTCATGCCAGAGTACTTAAATGAGTGACCAACGATTAACCTGACGCCAAAACCGCTGGAGAAGATTCAATCAAACTTGGGTTTGAAAAAATGACTTGCCGACTGGTTTAGCAGCGTCTTCCCCTAAAATGCTAAGGGGTCTTGCCTAGACTTTTGCAATCTCGATTGGGTCATCCCGAAATAACCCCTTGCAAGCAGTCTAGTACCCAGTCTATTCATTTAGTTGCTGATCATTGTCAATCTGGAGAGCTATTGTGGATTTAACGCGGATTCCTGCCCAGCCTACCCCCGGCTTAATCAATGTCTTGATTGAAATTCCGGCAGGCAGTAAGAACAAGTATGAGTTTGATAAAGACCTGCAAGCCTTTGCCTTAGATCGGGTGCTTTATTCTTCGGTGCAGTATCCCTACGACTATGGTTTTATCCCTAACACCCTCGCAGATGATGGCGATCCCTTAGATGGGATGGTGCTGATGGATCAACCCACCTTTCCTGGTTGTGTCATTGCTGCCCGTCCGATTGGGATGTTGGAAATGATTGATGGGGGTGATCGCGACGAGAAAATCCTCTGCGTTCCCGACAAAGACCCCCGTTACGCCCAGGTGAAGTCGCTTCAAGATGTGGCTCAGCATCGCTTGGATGAAATTGCCGAGTTCTTTAAATCCTATAAGAACCTAGAGAAAAAAGTCACTGAAATTTTAGGTTGGCAAGGTCTTGATCAAGTCAAGCCCTTGGTTGACAAGTGCATCCAGGCCGGTCAGTCAGGTTGAGATTCTAGAGGCGAGGAAATAGCAGGGGCGTTGAGCCCCTGCTTAGTTATTGCTGCCCAGTGACGAAGTGAGATTGGCCCCAGGGGCCAAAGCCGCTTCAGATTGGCCTAGGCCGCCACTCTTTACTCCACAGTCTGTCTGCTCAGAAAGTTCTGCTTCCAACCTCGAAAATCTGAAAACCTCCGGGACTGATAGGCATACCCTGGGTAAGAAATTAGGCTGTTCATTGGGGTTGCCTGGGGTAGCTCTTGCCCATGCTGATTAAATATCATTGCAAAAGTCCATCTAGGTTCTTGATCACAAGGCTGAGAGGAATTAATTCTCTAACTAAATAATTTTAACTTAAGACTTAAAAGTAAAAAAACCGGGAAGAGATCTAACAAACCCTATTCCTACAAAGAAAGGCCCTCAAAGCTTAAGCTTTCATCAGCATAAGCCGCAGGGGATTTAATTCCACGTACCAGGGAAAGCAGCGATCTTTGAGAAGCAGCCATTTTTCTCTATAAACTTCAACTTGAAGCTGATGAGGTTGTGAAGGGCGCGGGTGATGGTGTAGACAGAGAAACAGGGTGACTCGATGTTGAGTTTCACTGATCTGGACCAACCAGCAGGGAAAGGTATTTTCCTGATTGTGATTGTCCGTAAAAGTCAGGTGATGGGCCCGAACGCCCACATAGGTTAGTGGGGTGGGAATTGGTTCAACCACCCGTAACCTGCAGTTCCAGTCTACTGCCTCAATGGTCTGAGCATTGATCAATCGGGCCTGGGAGAAATTTTTGCACTCGGTGACTTGGGCCACCTGATAAGAGGCCGGCCGTTCAAAAATCTCGGCCTTGGAACCGGAGGCAATGATCTTCCCCGCTGAGAGCACCAGCAGGTGACTACAGACTCGATAGACTTCCTCTAGTTTATGGGTGACAAACAGGGTCACGCCCCCATAATCGCTGAGAATCTCAACCAGCAACTTTTCAACTTGGCTGCGCAGGTAGGTGTCTAGGGCGGAGAGCGGTTCATCCAGCAGCAGCGCTTCCGGCTCCATTGCCAAGGCTCTGGCCAAGGCTACCCGTTGCTGCTGCCCCCCAGAAAGCTGGTGAGGGTAGCGATCGCCCAATCCTTGCAACTGCATCTGCTCAAGGTAGGTTTTCACCCGGCGTCGGCGAACTGCTGGGGCTAAAGCTTGCAGACCAAAAGCAATATTCTGCGCCACACTCAGGTGGGGAAACAGGGCATAGTTTTGAAACACGTATCCAATCCGGCGATCGCGGCTGGGGAGATTAATTTTCTGTTTGGAATCAAACAGCACCCGTCCATTTAAGATAATTTGCCCCTGGGTTGGGGTTTCTAGGCCCGCCAGACAGCGCAGAGTCATACTCTTGCCGGAACCGGAGGCTCCGAGAAGTCCCAGGGGTTCACTGGAGGCAGTGAATTCTGTTACCAGATCAAAGCTGGGAAGTTGCTTTTGCAGGTCCACCAGCAGCCCTTTGGCCTCTAATTCCTCCTGGGCGGGCTGTGCAGGTGGGAGGAAATTTAACTGAATCTTTCCTCGCCCTGGAACTTTCAGCGGTGATCTAAATAAAATCAGCCAGTTAAACAGGGAGTGCAGCAACAGGTTTGAGGATCTGTCATGTCTTAGCCTCTGGGAGTGCCACCCATAGTTAAGCCCGGCAATCACCGCCAAAGAAATCACTACGATGATCAACACCCAGTTGAGGGCTTGAGCCATATCCCCAGATTCGGCAGCAAAAAAGATTGCGATCGGAATCGTCTGAGTATGACCCGGAATACTCCCGGCCAACATTAAGGTGGCGCCAAACTCCCCTAGGGCTCTGGCAAAAGCCAGAATGGTTCCGGCCACCACTCCCGGCCAGGCTAGGGGTAAAAGAATTTGCCAAAAGATTTTTGATTCTGTTGCCCCTAGGGTTCGCGCTGCCTGCAACAAATCAGGATCAACCTGCTCAAAAGCGGCTAGGACTGTTTTGTACATCAACGGGAAAGCAACAACCGTGGCGGCAATCACGGTGGCTGGCCAGGAGAAGATCACCGGAATACCTAATTGCATCAGAAGCTGCCCCAGGGGACTGCTGCGCCCCAACAACAACAGCAGCAAAAAGCCAACGACTGTGGGAGGCAAAACCAGGGGCAGAGTCAACACCCCATCAATCACTCCCTTGCCTTGTCCTTGATAGCCAAACAGCCAGCGAGCCGCTGCGATACCCAGGCAAAATGCCAAGATTGTGGCCACAAAGGCGGTTTTGAGAGAAATCCACAGGGGAGATAAATCAAAATCCATAGCTGGAATGGGTTCTAAAGCAGGGAACCGATCAATTTGCTCTCTAATTGCCATTGGAAATTCAAGTTTCTCAGAATTCAAGCTTAGGAATAATGAGCCAACTTCACCTTAAGCTGGAGCAATCCTTCATGACTAAGTAACTGAAAGCCAGACTCCCCAAAGGTTTTCTGGCCCTGGCTGCTGGAGAGAAATCCAACAAATTCCTTGGCTGCCTGGGGGTGTTTAGTTGCTGCTAAAACTGCGCCTGGATAAATGATTGGCTGGTGAGTCTGATCCGGGGCCGGGGCCACAACTTTGACCTGGTTTGAGATCTTGGCATCTGTGGCGTAGACAATCCCGGCATCAACGTTCCCGGTTTCAACGTAGGAGAGGACTTGGCGCACATCTTTGCCAAAGACAATTTTGGGCTGGAGTTGATGATAAAGATTTAAAGTGGTGAGAACTTCTTTGCCATACTGCCCAGCGGGAACACTTTTGGGTTGGCCGAGGGAAATCCGTTTTACCTCGCTGCTAGTCAAGTCTTTGAAATTAGAAATTTTTGGGGCGTTCTTCAGCTTAGGAACAATTAAGACAACTTCGTTCCTAAACAGGTTTTGCCGAGTTCCTGGCAAAAGCAATGCTTTATTTGCCAAGGTATCCATAAACTGCTCATTCGCCGAGATAAAAATATCAACTGGGGCTCCCTGCTGAATTTGCTGAACCAGAGTGCCGGAGCTGGCAAAGTTATAGTTGATCGCGGTGCTGGGATGTTGCGCCTGGTATATTATTCCGACGGCTTTCAAAGCATCCTGCAAGCTAGCCGCAGCCGATACCGTCAGGTTTAGTGAGGGTGTCTGAGTTTTGTTACAGCTAATCACAACCGCAAAGGCCAGCAAAACCCAGGTAATCATTCCCCAAATGCGTTTGCTCATGAATACGGGTGATTAAGACCGGGGTTAGGACGGCTGGACCGGAGAATTGATTGAATTGGTAGTATCGTACCAAGGAATTAGTCATTTACCAACTTAGTTGGTATAGCAATGCCAAGAAAGCAGCAGGGATGGGTTACATTTCAATCCTCCGAGGAGGAACGGCAAATTCTAGAGCAGGTTTGCCAGCAGTCTCAACGCAGCAAAACAGAGATCCTGCGGGAGTAAGTCCGCAGCCTTGATCAACCTCAGCCGAGTCAGGATCCTAACCCGCCTGAGCTGGCACCCTCACCTCAGCAATTACCGGAGAAAACAATGAAAATGAGTGCCCGGAACGTTCTCAAAGGGACAGTCAAACGGGTTGTGACCGGAGTTGTGAATACTGAAGTCATCATAGAGATTGCCCCTGGGGTTGAGATTACTTCGGTGATCACCAAAGCCTCAGCAGAACAGTTAGGTTTGGCCGAAGGTAAACAAGCCTACGCGGTGATTAAGTCCAGCAATGTCATGGTTGCTGTAGACTAAATTCATCAAACTTACTGGCTGATAATCCAAGCTAAGATTGCGATTTCAATCAGCAAATTGGGTTCAAGATCAGCAAGGTTTTTGCTTCAGGGGGTTGCGAATATGTCACGATCAGAGACTCATCTTGACCCAGGGATTCCTGCCTTAGGGAGAGATTCCCTAGCAGAGGCAATTGCTAACTTCCGAGCCTGCTTGCGCCCCGGTCAACAGGAACTCGCAGACTGGCTAGAGGGACCTTTAGCTGTTTCAGCCGTTCCGGGTTCAGGGAAATCCTATGGGATGGCTGTAGCAGCAGCGATCGCCATTGCCCGCAACCAACCTAACCGCTCCCGGCAACTGGTGGTTGTCACCTTTACGCGCTCAGCCGCAGCCAGTATTAAAACAAAAATTCGAGAAAACCTGCGTCAGTTGGGATTGCCCCAGGGAGGCTTTGCTGTTCACACCCTTCATGGTCTGGCCCTGCAAATTGCTACCCGTCATCCGCAGCTTTCTGGGCTGCGCCTAGAGACAGCGACTTTAGTTACTCCCCAACAAAGCCATCGTTTGATTCGCACCTGTGTTGATCAATGGCTGGGAAAGCATCCGCAGCTTTACCAACAACTGCTCGAAGGGCAACAATTTGACGGAGAAGAAACCGAGCGACTGCGGCGGCAATCGGTTCTGCGGACTGAGGTTTTGCCCAATCTAGCCCAGACGATTGTTCGGGAAGCTAAAAGCTCAGGGTTATCGCCTCAGGATCTCTACCCTTTCGAGCAGGTCGGGGATGGATTTTCTATTCTGGCGATCGCCGCTGGGCTGTACGAACACTACCAGCAACTGCTCAAAGCCAGAGGCTGGATTGACTACGACGAAATGGTTTTAGCTGCCCTGCGCGTGCTTGAGAACTCCACAGCTTGCCGCCTGTGGCAAGACCAGATTTATGCTGTGTTTGAGGACGAGGCCCAGGATTCTAGCCCTCTACAAACCAAGCTTTTAAAGAAATTGGCTGCAGATTCTACTGAGGCTGAGCTGCACCACCTGGTGCGGGTGGGAGACCCTAACCAGGCAATTAATTCCACCTTTACCCCAGCCGATCCGATTTTCTTCCGCCAGTTTTGTCAGGACTGTCAGGCTCTAGATCGTCTGGCGGTTATGGATCAGGCGGGTCGGAGCAGCCAGGTGATTATCGATGCAGCAAACTTTTTAATGACCTGGGCCAATCAGCTGTCCAGGGCAGATAAAACCAAAGCAACCACCCTGCCATTCCGAACCCAAACAATTCATCCAGTTCACCCAGTCAGCTTGAGGGCGCCGCAACCCGAGGTTAATCCCAAACCAGAAGGCCAGGGACTAGAAGTTTATACCCCCCACGATGTTTACCACACCGTCGAGCTGATTGCAGAAAGGACAGTGGCGCTATTTGAACAAAATCCTCAGGCTGAGGCGGCGGTGCTGGTACGAGAAAATAAACAGGGGCGCTTTGTAGCTGAGGTGCTGCGAAACCCAGATCAGTACTCCCTGAAGGCGGATTTAGGGGATAAGGGAATTCACATCTACGAAGTCGGGGAACAGGAGCGGCGCTCTCAAGTGCCGGCAGAAATTTTAGCCCTGCTGCAGTTTCTAGATCGGCCCCATTCCCCAGATAACTTAAAGGCCGCCCTAGGGGTGCTGATCGAGCGGCAACTGATCCCTAAGCAGGATCTCAATGCCTTTGTGGGTCAGCCAGAGCAATTTCTCTATCCTGGCCCCCTTGATCCGCCGCTATCGGCCCCGGTGCGTCAGGCAGCAAACCTCTGCTGTCAACTCCTGCGGGCGCGCCTGGAGCTGCCCCACTATCAGCTGATTCCATTTCTAGCCCTAGCACTTCAGTACGACCAGGCTGAACTGGCCACCGCTGATAAGTTGGCAACGCGGGTAACTCAACAGGCAGTCGGCAATCATTCAATGGGGGGAACACTGCCAGTTTTAGCAGAGATTGTCAGCTCAGAAAAGTTTGAACCCGTTGAGGTCGATGCAGCCACTAACCGCTATGTTCGTCCCGGTCAACTGACGATTATCACCATGCATAAAGCCAAGGGACTGGATTGGGATTATGTGTTTCTGCCTTTTTTGCATGAGGATACAATACCCGGTAGTTTGTGGGTGCCCACCTCAGCCAAGTTTCTGGGGGAGTTTACCCTGGCAGAGGTGGCCAGGGCTCAGATTCGAGCCAGTTTACATCAGCAAGGGCCTTTACCCGATATTGCCGCTGCTTGGCAGCAAGCGGGGGACCTTAAAACAGCTGAGGAATTTCGCCTGCTCTATGTGGCCATGACCCGAGCTAAGCGCCTATTGTGGATGTCTGCAGCCCAGCAAGGCCCCTACCGCTGGGGAGGGTTTAACTGGCAGCGCCGAGACTCCCTCCAGACTAAAAAGCCCTGTCCCTTTCTGCAGCCTTTAAAAGCAAAATTTCCCCACAGCAAAGTTCCCTGCCAAGCTTACAGCAGCTAATTTTAAGGCTTTGGTTCCGGGAATCAACTCAGCCCGACTGCCCGCATCTGGGTGCAAAGAACTTCTCTTAAACCAGAACCCGTTCTCGCTGATGAAACCCTATCAACATCTGCCAATTCAAGAATGCTTAGAGCCCCTGTTGCCAATTCCTCCAGAGGCGTTGGTCCTGGTCCAGCCCCATGCCTACCAAAAACTAGGGGCTCCCTATGGAAATGCTTCGCCTTTTTTTGTCCGCCGCAGCATTCTAGCCAGCCTACTCGTTGCTCAAAGCCACTTGCAGCAGCGCTATCCTAACTGGCAGATCCTGGTCTTTGATGCCTATCGCCCGGTGGCGGTACAGCAATTTATGGTTGACTACACCTTGGCAGAAACTGCCCGGGCCCAGAACTTGCACCTAGAAACCCTGACCCTAGCCCAGCGGCAGGAACTGCTGGAGCAGGTCTATCGAATTTGGGCGGTTCCCAGTTACGACCCCTTGACGCCGCCACCTCACAGTACGGGTGCCGTGGTGGATGTCACCCTAGTGGATGATGGGGAAAATGAAGTCTTTATGGGCTCGCCAATTGATGAACTCTCTGAGCGATCGCAGCCAGATTATTTTGCCCAGATTGCCGCCGATTCTGAGCTTGATCCATCGGAACGCCAGTTGGCGACCAGGGCAACTTTTCACCGGGAACTCCTGCACGAAATCATGACTAAAGCTGGCTTTCAACGCCATCCGGGGGAATGGTGGCATTTTTGCTTAGGGGATCAAATGTGGGCTTGGCTAACTAATCAGCAAAATCCGCTCCAACCGGTAACCGCTCGCTACGGTCGGATTCAGCCCCGTGAAGATGGCCGTTGATCTAGAGCGGTCTGCGGTAAAAGCATCAACTTGAATCATGGCCTGTCCCATCGAGCTGCTGCTTTCGTTTAATCTGGATCATTGGCCTGATCGATATTTCGTTTTTAAGCCTGGGAGGGGGAAAAGTTGAAAAGGCTGCCCTTGAGATAAAGTGGCTAGATTAGCGGAATTTGGATCCGGCAACGAGGAGGAATTGATTTCTATGACCGATCAAAATTTTGATCACAACGCTGATTCTGGACTTGAGAAAAATTCCTCTCAGGGCGCCGGGAGGAACTATGCAACTCAACATTCAAATCAAGAACAGCAGCGCCTAGAAAGGTTATCTCAAGATGTTCATGATTTGCGGCAGACCTCCGAGGCCAATGCCAGAAACCATCGTTTCGAGGTCAACCGCCTACAGAATCGGCTCGGGTTCATGACCGGGCTTTCGTTGGTGGTGATTGCCAGTTTGGTGGGGGCGATCGCTTGGCTAGGGGTTAGTCTCAAATTTGAGCAAAATCAACTCACCGAACAGGTGCGATCGCTAGACGGAGAAAAAAACCGCCTGGAGCAAATCCAGTCCCTGGAAAATCAACTCAAGGCCCTCAGCCAAAAAGTTCCAGGAACGGAAGCTTTCACCCGAGAGCTAAACGCAAACCAAGCCCGCATCCAAGATCTTGAAGCCCGAATCAGGCAGATCAGCGAAAATAGCCAGGCCCGGCAGCAAGTTATTGATCGGCTGGAGAAAATCCTCCAAAGACTCACACCCCAGTCCGGATCTACTTCAGCGGAGTCTGGTTCATCTACTGGGTCAAACTAGAAATTAGATCACCGCAAGGATAACGAGAGTAGCGTTTAGGGAACTAGGATTTAGATTGCCCTGCGGGTCATTTCAAATAAATTACTGGCCTGGGGACCAAGAAACCCCTCAAATAACTTTTGCTCTCCAGGGGAAACTTTCACCTGCCCCCGCTCGGCAATTTCAAAGTAGGCGTAGGTCCAGGGAATTTGAATTTCTTGATCGCTAAGATCTTTGCGCACGGACACCAGCTCAGAGACTGCTTGGGTTGCCGTTTGCCGCAGACCACTGCGGCGATCGCCTTCAATTTCAGGTTTCATTGGCACTCCCCATTCTATGAGACCCTGGGCTGTGGTTTCGATGTCCGGGTATTGGGAGATGCGCTGGCGATTGACGTAGCCGGTAAAGTGATTCACCGCGTAGCCATGAAGCAGGACCCAAGCCCCATACTGGGTGATTTGATTGACCGTTTCAACGATGGACTTCAGAGGGGGCTGCCAGGGGCGAGTGAAAATCCTGGCAAGCTGTTTACCCTCTTCTTCCTTCAGGATCTCAGCCCTTAGGTTGTCTGGGGAGAGCATTGGGGATAGCGTCACCGAGGCCACGGATTCTTGGATCAGTTGGGTCACTGGTTCTGGCAGCGCCTCCACCACTAGTTCGCTGATAAAAAGCTTTGGTAAATTAAGCTCCTCCTGCTGGGGATGGTAGTAGTGGCGAGCATAAAGGTGCTGGTTGGGAAAGGTATACTCTCCGGCAACAACATAGCCCAGGGCTTCAGCAATCCGAGCCAGATACTTAATGCCCAAATTAATCGGTCCATCGGCAGTCTCTAAATTCAAGCCTAGGCTCCGAAAGGCAATGTGATCATTGGCAGTGGTACCTCCCGCCTGGTGGATCATTTGCTCATAGACCTGGGCATAGGGAACCCGCTGGCGATATGACCGCCAGAGTTTATCCCATACCGTCGCCGCAACTTGGCCCCTCATGAAAGCTCTGTCATTAGTTCACTGAGAATTTCCAAGGTCACTTGAATCTGCTCGTCCTCAATCACCAGGGGCGGACAAAATCGGATGGCAGCCTTGCCGCACCCCAAAAGTAGCAGTCCCTTATAGAAAGCCTGATCAACCAGGCGATCGCGGAGCTTGGAATCAAGCTTCCCCTGGTC
>JBGTDP010000023.1:0-12783 GCA_041748255.1 Thermosynechococcaceae cyanobacterium
TCACGGCCAAGGTTCCCTGCAGGAGTTTGGGATTAACTACCGCCAGGTGGATCTGACTGAGGAAGGATTACTGGATTGGGCAGCGATCGCTCAAGGGGTGCGTCCACAAACCCGGATGGTGTTGATTCAACGCTCCTGCGGGTACTCCTGGCGTCCGAGTCTGACGATCCCAGAGATTGAGAAAGTTGTCCATTTGGTCAAGCAACAAAATCCCCAGACGATTTGCTTTGTGGACAATTGCTATGGCGAGTTTGTTGCGGCACAGGAGCCCACCGCCGTTGGGGCAGATTTAATTGCCGGATCGCTGATTAAAAATCCGGGGGGCACCATTGTGACTGCCGGGGGCTACATTGCCGGACGCGCAGAGCTGGTCGAAGCCGCAGCCTGCCGCCTGACCGCACCGGGGATTGGTACAACTGGCGGTGCCAGCTTAGATCAACTTCGCTTAATGTTTCAGGGCTTGTTTCTGGCCCCCCAGATGGTTGGCGAAGCCATGAAAGGAAATCATTTAACCGCCTATGTGTTTCAGCAGTTGGGCTACCCTGTCAATCCCTTGCCTGAGGCGCCCCGCCGGGATTTAATCCAGGCAATTCAGCTAGGCTCAGCCGTCAAATTGATTGCCTTTTGCCGTGCCTTGCAGCAGCACTCCCCGATTGGGGCTTATCTTGACCCCGTGCCAGGGGAAATGCCCGGCTATGAGAGTCAACTGGTGATGGCCGGGGGCAGCTTTATTGATGGCAGCACCTCGGAGCTGTCCGCCGATGGGCCTTTGCGGGAGCCCTATGTAGTCTTTTGCCAGGGCGGTACCCACTGGACCCATGTGGCGATCGCCCTGGAAGCGGCGATGGAGGCTGTGGGACCAGCCGCTTAGGGGGCAGCAACGTTTTGGAGGACATTTAAGGGAACCTGGGCAAAATACTGTCGCCGGAACTGGTCTTCTTGCACGGCAGCAATGAATTGATTAATCTGCGGTTGAGCGGTGGGATTTGCCTCTGCCCCTTCTGGCTGTTGAGTAAACGTGCATACCGACCCCTGAAACTGTAGGTCGAAGCCCAGGCTGGCCAGGGCTTCAAAGCCTAGTTGCAAGCAGGCGTCACTAATGTTGAGCTTTTCTAGGAACTGCTGGCGGGTTGCTGATTTGCCGGTACGCTGTAGGTACTTAGCCACCCCGACCAGTTGCTCCCAGATCGGTATCGGTTCAACCGGTTGCACAGGCGGGTAGGCGATCGCAAGTTTCTGCCCGGATTGCTGAGCCTGCTGAAACCAGGTTCGCACTTCTTGCCAACTGCCTGGGCATTGCTGCAGGCACAAAACAGGTTCTGTCCCCGCAGTCGGGGGTGGATCTTGCTGCCGCCAGTCTAAAATCCCCTGGGACTGCGAGGGATTGGTCGTAGTTTCCATTGGCTCTGGCAGGCTGGAACGAACGGCCAGTAATCGGACTTGGTAGTACCCTTTTTCGTAGCGCCCTTGAGAGGTGTTGAAATCCAGCTCTAGAACTACATCACAGCGTCCTTGAGGGATATCCTCTTTGTAATGCTCCCACCAAATTCCCGGAAATCCACTGTTAGCAGTGTGATCCCAGAGTTCAAACTCCGTTTTGATGTAACGCAGTTTGCCGCCTCGAGGATCGTGAATATTTTTATGTCTGACTTCCTCAAACCAGCAGTTTTGGATCAGCAGTCGCGGCACCGGGTTTCCCATTCCACAGGGTTCTAAAAGCTTGAGTTCCTGAAATAGGGCTTTCCCTAGCTCGGCAACCGTAACAATAACATCAGCGTGAATTACCGGGACCAGCCGGGGGATTTGGGATCGTAACTGCCGATTAATCGCCTCGGCAAACAAAGGAAGATTCTCAATCGGCAAGCTCAGCCCAGCGGCAAAGGGATGGCCGCCAAATTGGTGTAAAAGATGTTCCTGGTCTTTGACCAGTTGATAGAGATCAATTTGATTGACCGAGCGAGCAGAGCCCCTGGCCAGCTCGGCGGTCTGTGGCCTGACTTCAGTGTCAAGGGTATCGGTGCTTAGCAAAACCACTGGGCGACTGTATTCCTGGGCGATCTGCCCGGCCACTAACCCTAAAACCCCCACTGGCCACTGCGGGTCCCAAAGCACAATCACACTCGTGGTTGATAAATCCAGTTGGGCTAATTTGGCCTTAGCCTGATTGGCGATATCTTTTTGTAAGGCTTTGCGACGGGTGTTGGCCCACTCTGTTTCCCGGGCCAACTGCTGACAATGCTGGTGATCTTGGCTGGTAAGTAGCTCGACGCAAAAGCGGGCATCCCCTTGGATGCGGCTGACAGCATTGATTCGTGGTCCGATCCCAAACGAGATGTCCGTGGGGCGATCGCCATTTTTCTTGCACAGTCGAAGTAATTCAGCTACCCCTGGTCGGGACGGTTTAGACAGCTGAGTCTGGAGGGATTTCAGTCCCTGTTGGGCTAGATAACGACAATCACCCTTTAACTCCACCAGATCGGCAATTAGCCCAATCGCCACCAAGTCCAGAAGCTTCTCTACTGGCTGCTGGGGCTCAGGCAGAACCTGGTAAAGGGCTTCCATTAGCTTGTAGGCAACCGCAACTCCAGACAGGTGAAACAGCGGATGGGCCGGATCAAGGGAGCGGGGATTAATAATTGCCGCCACATTTGGGCGCTGCTCTGGCAGCGTGTGGTGATCGGTCACAATCACATCAATCCCCAACTCCTGGGCGTAGTTGATTTCATCCAGGTTGGTGCTGCCGGTGTCACAAGTGACAATCAAGCTGCAAGACTGGTTTGCTAATCGCTCAATCCCGTGGCGAGAAAGCCCGTGGGAGTCAGTGAGCCGATTTGGAATCGTGTAGAAGAGAGTTTGGTTTTGGCTAAAAAACTGCCCCAATCCTTCCCACAGGACTGCGGTGGCTGTAATTCCATCAGCGTCAAAGTCTCCCCAAATTGCAACTTTTTCTCCCTGGTCGATAGCCTGCTGCAGGCGCTGGAGGGCCAACTGCATTTCCGGCCCAAACTCCAAGGGGCTGGACGGTTGATATTGTTTGGAATCTAAAAACCCTGGCAACTGCGCTGAAGTTTGAATCCCTCGCTGCCAGAGCAGCTGAGCTCCACGATCGCCCTCAAGATCCGGGGCGTGCTGCTGCAGCGCCTCCAGAAACCAATTGGGTAAATCTGCCTTTGGTTGCACCTGCCAGTCAGTGGAGGTCGGCATCTGGGATTGGCCTGCTAAATGAGCTACGCTGCTTGAATTTTATCGAAAGTACTGGACAATGCCATCGGCGATCGCCTGGGCGATCTTGCTGCGCTGGGCATTACTGGAGAGTCTGGCCGCATCTTCAGCTCCGGTGACAAACCCAGTTTCAATTAAAACCGCTGGCATCGAGGTTTTGCGGAGGACATAGAAGCGAGCCTGCCGCACTCCGCGATCGCGAACATTGACCTGACGCAAAATACTGCTGTGAATCGTCTTGGCCAGACGGTAGCCACTGGCATAGTAGTAGGTTTCTAAACCATTAATATCAGGGCGACTTAAACTAATTGAGTTGGCGTGGATGCTGATAAAAGCACTGGCGTTAACGCTCTCTGACTGGGCAACTCGTGCCTCCAAAGAAGGCTCCCAGTCACTGGCTCGGGCCAAAACCGTCTGGATCCCCCGCTGTTCTAAAAGCTTGGCCACCTCTTTAGCAATATCCAGGACAATCCATTTTTCTTGAATGCCACCCCGTCCTACAGCCCCAGGATCAACCCCCCCATGCCCTGGATCGACATAAATCACCACCCGCGTTGCCCCCGAAACAACCCGAGCCTTGGGATAGGACTTGGCTGGCGGAACTTTAACCGCTATGCCGTTCTTAGGAATCGGGAGTAGCTTGGAGCGCGGCTGCAGTTTTGGCAACTGCACAAACCAGCGGTTGGGAGCCAGGGAGCGCACCTGAATTTCATTGGGGCGCAGGGTGTACTTGGGTCCCAACTCCACGACCATTCGCGTGGTCCATTTACTAAATTGACCCACCCGCACTTCGGTGACATAGCTACCAATCGCCTTATTAGCAGTAGGTTTGCCAAACGAGACATTGGGCAAATCAACCACCAGTCGGGTGGGAGAGCCAATTAACTGGGCTTTGGGTTTAACCCCAGCATCGGTGATAATTTCTAGCCGACTTTGCTTGGCATTAAAGCGCCAATAGGTTAAGTTGGTTGCCCCTTGAGCTGGTGCCGAAAGTAGCAAAAAGCCAACAAGGCTAGGGAGTGCCCACCATTGAGATTTCAAAGGATCTTGCCTCACACCATGAATACATCCGTTTGCTAGCCTCTGCTAAAGAAGGGTTTAACAAACGTCAATCCTATCCTTGTTCCTGTTTGGAAACCGGATAATTGTTGCTACTCCCAGACTGCCTGGACCCAAAATCTGTTCCGGTCTTGGATGAAAACACTAGAGGACGGGAGGATTTACTTTGCTTGCAGAATAACATCCTAAGAACAGTTAATAGTCCTGAGAAATTTCCGCTACCCGCAGCCAGCCACCAGAGAAATTCGGCCAGCCTTTCACATCAATCGTTTGCTCATCCTTGAGGGTCTTTAGTTGCTCA
This sequence comes from Thermosynechococcaceae cyanobacterium, assembly GCA_041748255.1. Lineage (GTDB taxonomy): Bacteria > Cyanobacteriota > Cyanobacteriia > Thermosynechococcales > Thermosynechococcaceae > JBGTDP01. The sequence goes on from JBGTDP010000023.1 coordinate 4,583, forward strand.
TTTACCCAGGGGTAGAGAGTCACCAACAGCCAGGTTTGAATTTCTGCCGTTGGCAAGGCCACCCTAAGCCGGTAATCTTGATCTCCCTGGCGGTAGAAGGTGCCGGTGAAGGCTTGCTGATCTGACTGTCCCAATTCAGTTTGGGGGAGTAAGGAAGCTACGGGGGAGTTACCATCCAGGGGATACTCAGGATGATCTAGATAGTACTGCTGCCAGTAGAGCCACTCAGGATGACTGGCAACCAGATTAAATAAAGGAACCACGGCTGCTGGGGCAGTTAGCTCTTGCAGGAGCGCTTGCTGTAAAACTCGCACCGGCAGGGCTCGGGGTTGGCACCGGCGCTGGATGCATAATGCTGCGGCCATGCCTGCGGCCTGACCAATGCCTAAAACCACTGGCTGCAAACGGGTCGCACCATTGGCAATGTGAGAAACTGAGATGTTTTTCTCGCAGGCTAAAAAACCATCGGTTTGTGCTGGAACTAGTGCCCGGTAGGGGATGGTAAACGGTGTGCCAGTCCAACGTCCGCCCCAACGCAGAGATTTAGGCTGCAAGGGGAAATCCCAGCCAGGGTAGTGATGGTCATTGGCGTAGTTGCCAATCGCGATCGCTTCAATTTCTCCTGCTGGATTCACCGGTAAGGGGGCAGTCGCTCCCTGGGGTAAGATATCCAGCTCAGTTACTGTCACCTGACCTTGGAGCCGCCGACTCTCCCGGTAGTAGGGATGCAGGGCAAAGGCGCCGCCCCCTAAGCAGCCTGGCAGAGAGGGGAAAACCTTCGCCAGCCCGTAGCGCTGCCCCAATTCGATTTGGATAAACCGGGCAAAGCTTTGACTATGGGCTTTGGCCTCCTGGCAAAACTTCTTTTTTGCCTGAGTTGAAGCAACCAGTCGTTCTAATCCCTGACCATAATCATTCCCGCACTGAGGCCAGTTGAGCATCAAGCGATTTCCTGGCAATCTCCCGTAGTTCAGAAATTCCTCTGGTTTGTAGCCCTCCCAAGCTGGGGCAAATTGTCCGAGATTTTCCCCTGCAACTGCGGGAATCCTGTCCGCTTGTTCTCCTCCACCATAATCTTGCAGGATCACTACCCAGGTTGGGGCTTGCACCGGATACTGCTGCGTTAGGAGGCCGGGTTTAGGAGCACTTGGTTCCTGCCCCTGGGCTTGGTCCCAACCCCAGCGATGGGGAATCTCAGCCAAAGCCAGCAAATCCCCCAGTTCTGTCCCATCCAGGGTGATTTTAGCTTGGATGGTGTAGTCTTCAAACTCAACTCCAGTGACGCATTCTCCTTGCTTGAGCACAGCCAGGGGAAGTTGGTCGCTAATCCACTGAAGATTCGTTTCATTCACCCAATCGGCGAAAATCTGGGCACCAACCTGTGGGTCATAGCTAAAGAAACTCACCCAGGCATGATCTAACCCCTCAAGCTGTCGCTGCTGGAGTTCTCTTAAGAAGGCTCCCCAGATCCCAGTTTGAAAAGCCGCCAATTCATTACCATCCGGCACTGGCACCCCTGCAGCGGTTAGCATCCCACCCAACCAGGGAAACTCACTGACTAAAATGGTTTGAACGCCTCTGCGGACAGATTGAATCGCTGCTGCTGTCCCCCCAGTACCGCCCCCTACCACCAGGACATCAGTGGTCAGTGTCTGCCTCATAAAAGGTTTTGCTGATTAAGACTACAAACACCCATCCCTGCTCCTGGACCTATTATTGGGAGGCCAGGGGAGGCATAGCTGCGAAAGCTCCCCCACACCCCCAGAGGATTCGGCACCGCCAATAGCCCTGAAGTAACCGATGGCAATAATATTAACACTGCTGCTATTGTTTGCCTTTACCTTTGCTTTTGCCGACTCCTTTTCCCTTGCCGACTCCCTTGGCTGGGTTAGGGGCTTTTGGGGGCTTTGGTTTAGCCTGTGGCGCTTGAAAAATTGGCGTCTCCTGCTTTGGAGGAGGAATATTGATCACTGCTGCAGGTGGCTGGGGATTCACGCGAATCATAACCTTGGTCACCGGCTTAACCACTGGCGGCTGAGAAACTTGAGTCGAAATTGCTCTGGGCACTGGTGGTTGGTTTACAACCGGTTGTAGCTGTTGAGCTGGTCGGGGCTGAGGGCGAATCTTGACCGGAGGCGCTTGAGTTGGGACTGGGGGCTTCCTGGTGACAGGCGTTACAGCGGGCTGAGCAGGGGGTGATCCTCCTAGGGATGCCGGTTTAACTGGGGCCGGTTTCGAAGCCGGTTTCGGGGATGCAGGGTTAGGGGCTGTCGGTATAGGGGTGGAACGGTTGCCTTGGCCAGGGGTAGCAACTGGGCTAGCGGTGGCAACGGGCGTTGCGGTTGCCTGCTGAGTCCCTGGGCTTGGTTGATTCACAGATGCAGGCAATGAGCGAAGTTGATTTTGGCGGGCCGGTAGCAGCTTCGGAAACCCTAAAGACATCCCAGAGATCGCCAAAGGTGCCAAGATTAACCAGGATTTTGCTCCAACTCCTAACTTTCTAGATTGAAACTTGGTGAAGGCTTGCAATTGGGTTGCAGCAAGACGGGTATCGTGTAATTTATCTAGATCACTCAGAACCGCTGCTGCCGTTTGATACCGGGCTCTGAAGTCATAGCGGACCATTTGATCTAAGATCTGAGCAAATCTTGAGCTGACCGCAGCATGGTGTCGCCAAAAAACCTCCCCGGTCTGTGGGTCTTCTGGTAACTGTTGGGGTGAAATGCGTGTGAGGGCATAAATCGCCAGCATCCCCACCGCATAAATGTCACTGTTGAGCTTTGGCTTACCATTGGCTTGTTCGCCAGGGGTATAACCAGGAGTGCCAATCGCAATGGTTAAACTACTTGCCTGCTCCTGGGGACAAATTAACTGGGTGTTGATTTGTTTAACCGCCCCAAAGTCAATCAAAACCAGTTTTTTGTCCTGCTTGCGCCTGATCAAGTTGCGGGGATTGACATCGCGGTGGATGACATTTTGTTGATGGACAAATTCCAAAATCCGTAAAACTTCTTGCAGCAGAGCCACCCCCTCAGCCTCGCTCAATGGCTCACCCGCCGCCAAGACTTGACTCAGGTCATCGCCCTCAATAAATTCTTGAACCAAATAAAATTCTTGATTTTCCTCAAAATAATCAAACAGTTGCGGGATCTGCGGATGGCTGCCAATTCTTTGAAGCACCTCCGCTTCCGCGGCAAATAACCGTCTGGCGGTCTGCAGCACCTGAGGACTTTCGACCTGGGGCTTCAGTTGCTTGATCACGCAGGGAGAATGCTGGGTTGACTGCTGATCTTCGGCCAGATAGGTCTGACCAAACCCCCCTCTGCCTAGAGAGCTGATAACTTTGTAGTGTTCTCCCAGCTTGGTGGGCATTGGCTTAATCAAAATCATGCACCCGCTGACGTGTTGAAGGTGGCCTGAGTTGCACTAGTCGCAAAACTTATTATCTGGCGATTATGGCTTCAACTGCCTGTGTTAAAGAGTCCTGGCTCAGGGTCGTCAAAACAAAAACTTCCTGTACACTCTTTCCGCGGCGGGCAACTAGTTTAAATCCGCCTTGAATTGGCACAGAAATTTTTAGCTTAAACTGGGGCACATGTCCCCGAGTCCGAGCAATCACCCCTGGTGTAATCGTCTTAATGCCAGCAACCTGGCTCAGCCGCTCCAAAATCGGCACTAATCCAGCAACATGGGTGGAATGATTTAGAACTAATCGACCGCGTGCAGTCCCCATCCTGACCTAATCTGCTTCCAGGGGAGCCATGGTTAAGCCCGCCCGCTTTAGCTGCAAATGGTAGAGCTCAGCTTGCTCGCGGGGACCCACCCAAACGATCGCTTGACCTTCAAAATGAATTTGATTGGTCAGCTCCCAGGCCCGATCGCTGGTCATACTGGGAACATAGGACATCAAGCACTGGCAGACGTGCTCAAAGGTATTAACATCATCGTTGAGCACAATCACCCGGTAGTTCGGGTAGGTCTTAGGAACCGTCGTTGTTTCTCGAACTGGGGCTTGAACAGGGGCAGTAGTCATCAAAACAAGGGCAGGAATAAGGGCATTTCATTTTCCCAAGTCTAACGAGATCAACTATTGAGTTCAAATCTCTTGATAAGTAGAGTTATAGATTGTCTTTAGCGGGGGGACGAAATTGCTTCTCTAGTCCTTTGACCAGAAGTTCTCGAGGGGCTAGGCGTGAGGCATTGACGATGGCTTGATTTCGCAATCCCCCAGTCACAAGATGGGATCTTCCTGCCGCCAAAGCCTCAAGCCCTTTTTTGACCACGGCTTCTGGAGTTTCATAGGACTGACTTTCCATCAGGGCTGAATTGCGATCCATCTCGGCTTCGGCAAAAAAGTCTGTGGTGGTTGGACCGGGGCAAAGGGCCATCACTTTTACCCCTGTGGATTGATTTTCTGCCCATAAGGCTTCACTAAATCGCAAGACAAAGGCTTTGCTGGCTGAGTAGGTTGCTAGATAGGGAATTGGTTGAAACCCTGCCAGGGAAGAGACATTAATAATCCCCCCGGAACCACGGGCCTGCATGGTTGGCAAAAACAAAGCGGTAATCTCAACCAAGGCCATGACATTGAGCTTAACGATAGCTGACTGCCGTTGGGGCGATCGCTGACTAAAGGCACCGTAGTCACCAATGCCAGCGTTGTTGATCAACAAATCAATCTCTAACCCCTGCTGTTTAACCGTTTCGTAGATCTGACTTGGGGCATCTGGTTGGGTTAGGTCTTGGACAATGACAGTAGTTTGAATCCCAAATTCAGTTTCAAGGGTTGAGCTCAGCTTGAGCAATTTTTCCTCAGAACGAGCCACCATCACCAGGTTGGTTTGGCCAGCAGCAAGTTCTCGGGCAAAGGCAGCTCCAATTCCAGCCGAGGCCCCTGTGATCAGCGCAGTTTGCATTCAGCTTCCTTTTTTAAGATCAGCAAACATTCTTTCCAAGCCAACAGGATCAATTTCCTTTAGAAATCAAAACAAGTTCCTTTGGGAGGGGGCAAGTAATCTGGGGTAGATTGTCCTCCCTCTGCTTCAGCTGCCTTGGCCAATGTGGCCGCCACTCGGGCCGCACACCCCTGGGTGAGAGACCAGACGAAGGGGGATAGCCAGCCTCGGAGCATGACTGAATAGGAGATCCGAGTGCCGCAGACACTTGATTCAATCCGGTAGGTAATTCGTTTATCCAAACCAGGAATAGTTAAAACTCTTACACTCAAGAGTTCTCCCGGTCCTACCCGCTCCACAAAAATCCGAATCGGAAAAGGAATGGCTCGGGTGACAGCCCGATAGATCAAGCCTGGTTTAGCGACTAAGCCGGAGGGAGCATTAGTACTTGCCAGCAGGGGATGCCAGGAAACATCCGCCAAGTCAATGACTTTGTGCCAAATTAAATCTACTGAGGCGGAACTAATCGCCTGGTAGGTTCTCGCTAACGCCCATTGCAACCGGGTGTCATTTTGATGCTTGCTTGCAGAACTGCTGGATTTGGAGAAGAAAGGAAACATCGTGTCCTCTTTGACACATCACTAGGGTTTTGACTCAGCCTCCTTGCTCAGAATGCCGCTTATGTATCCTGAGGGTTCTCGTTCACGATACGCTATTAGATAGTGCCGCCATTGTATGAAGTGTAGCTGACTTAGAGTGAGATTATGACAGCGTCCAAGATCCAGGAAACTTCCTCCGGTTCCTTGCCTCCAGAAGATTCAAAACAGCGAGTCAGGCAGTTCATGCGCCAGCTTCAAGACAATATTTGCCAAAGTCTAGCGCAACTAGATGGAAAAGGCACTTTTAGCGAAGACGCCTGGGAACGGGAAGAAGGGGGTGGAGGCCGCTCCCGGATCCTCCGGGAAGGAAATGTTTTTGAGCAGGGGGGGGTGGGTTTTTCTGAGGTCTGGGGGCCGCAGTTGCCCCCTTCGATTTTGCAGCAACGCCCGGAGGCTGAGGGACACGGGTTCTACGTCACCGGAACTTCGATGGTCCTCCATCCTCGCAGTCCTTACATTCCCACAGTGCATCTTAACTATCGCTATTTTGAAGCTGGTCCAGTGTGGTGGTTTGGGGGTGGGGCCGATCTAACCCCCTATTATCCCTTTGCTGAGGACGCGGCCCACTTTCATCAAACCCTCAAGCAAGCTTGCGATCGCCATTACCCTGAATATTATTCCGTGTTTAAACCCTGGTGTGATGAGTACTTTTATCTCAAGCACCGTCAAGAAATGCGCGGCGTGGGGGGGATCTTCTTTGACTACCAGGATGGTCAAGGGGAATTATACCGAGGCCCTGACCCTAAAGGCGTTGCCGCCACCCGCAGCCAAGAAATAGGATCGCCAGACCCCCGCTCCTGGGAGGAAGTGTTTGCCTTTGCCCGCAGTTGTGGCGAAGCCTTTTTACCGGCTTTCACACCGATTGTTGAGCGCCGCCGCTCCCTGGAATACGGCGATCGTCAGCGGCAGTTTCAGCTTTACCGTCGGGGTCGTTACGTGGAGTTTAATCTGGTCTACGATCGGGGGACGATTTTTGGACTCCAGACCAATGGTCGCACCGAGTCGATTTTAATGTCCCTGCCACCCCTGGTGCGCTGGGAGTATAACTATCAGCCAGAACCAGAGACGCCGGAAGCTGAGCTTTACCACATCTTTCTCAAACCCCAGGACTGGGCAGCCTGGCAGCAGCCTTCAAGCTAAGCGCTTCGAGTCGCCGCCAACCTAGAAATTAGGGCTAAAATATGAGCTATCCGTAGCCCACGGTGCCTGAATGAGCCAGCTCCAAGCCAAAGTACCAACCGATACCTGGGTAAATGCCTCTTGGGAAGAATACCTTCAGGCAATTCATGATCCTGCCTATGAGAAGGCCAAGGGCTACTACTACAGCGAACGTATGAGGCTGGAAGTGTCTCCATTAGGCAATCCCCATTCCCGCGATCATCTAATTATTATCCATGCCATCTGTCTGTTTGCAGGGTTCAACCAGATTGACTTTGACGGACATGACAACTGCACTTATCGCAAGTCAGGCCATGCAGAAGCTCAACCGGATGCCTCTTTTTACCTCGGGGACAATGCTGAGATAGTTACCTGGGAAGCAAAAGTGGTTGATCTTGATATCTATCCCCCTCCGGACTTGGTGGTGGAAGTGGCCCACTCTTCCCTCGCCGATGATAAGGGTGAGAAACGCTTGTTGTATGAATCTCTGAGCATTCGAGAGTATTGGATTGTCGATGTTGAAAACGCTCAGGTACTGGCATTTGAAATTCAAAATCGTGGTAGCCGTCAGATTGAGCAGTCTCAAGTGCTGCCTGGGTTAGAGATCAGCTTATTAGAATCAGCCCTCCAGCGCAGTCGGCAAATGAACCATGGCAAAGTCAGCGCCTGGTTGATGTCTCAGTTTCAAGCTTAAGGGCTTTGATTCCTATACTTTGACGATAATCTACGCTGCAAATCAGGCGGACTTTCTCAGGCTCAGGAACGGGACAGAAATTCGGTTAGATCGGATTGAATTAGTTAACGGTAAGCCAGTCTCCCATGCTCTAGGCTAGAGGTATGAGAAAGCTCCACCACTGAGTTTGGGGCCGCTGGGCTAACCCGAGCCGTTGTGGTAACAGTGTGAAAGGTGGGGACTCCTCGAACGGAGTTGTTGGAGAGGGTAAACAGGGGGTTGGAAAGAATTCCGGCTAAAGAAGTGGCCACTAGAGACACTACCAGACCCACTTGCAGGGGGCGCATCCCAAACTGATCCCAGCGGACTTCCGGGTAGTTTTTAATCGCATCAGACATTTCGTGAGGCTCTTTGACCACCATCATCTTGACTACCCGCACGTAGTAGTAGATGGAAACGACGCTGGTGACCAGACCCAACAAGACCAAGCCGTAGGCCCCCGCTTGCCAACCGGCCCAGAACAGATAAAGTTTGCCAAAAAAGCCAGCCAGGGGTGGAATCCCCCCTAAGGAGAGCAGGCAAAGGCTCAGACAAAGGGTCAGGAGGGGATCTTTTTGGTAGAGCCCGGCGTACTCACTAATTTGATCGGTACCCGTGCGCAGGGAGAATAAAATTACACAAGCAAAGGCCCCCAGGTTCATAAATAAGTAGACCAGCAGGTAAAACACCATACTGGCGTAGCCGGCTTCGGTGCCAACCACCAGGCCAATCATCACAAACCCGGCCTGGGCAATCGAAGAGTAGGCCAAGAGTCGC
>JBGTDP010000024.1:0-14157 GCA_041748255.1 Thermosynechococcaceae cyanobacterium
CGTTTCTGATTAGCCCTCCGACTAGAGAAGAGCCAACTCCCAGAAACGGCTAAGAGAAAATAAGCCAGCAGGGAAAAGCCCATTGACCAAGCTGCAATTTTCCAAAGCCAGAGAAAAGAAGGTAAATCCAAGCCGCCTGAAGTTCCTAACTGAAGTCCCAAAGTCATGATCAAACTTTAGTACAGCTTGGAGATTGAATTAACGCCTCTACCGCTTAGCTAAAATGTTATAGACCAAAATAATCCCCCCCAGATAGACGTTTATTTTTTAGTTAATCCTGAAATGGTTTGGTTTTAACCTGGGTTTAAAAACATGCGTTGAAAGCTGCGTTAGGGCAGACTCTCGGCTGGAAGCTGGGCTGACATAGAGATTGACTCTCCACCTGGGGGTTCATTTTTACCTTCAGCCTCCTGCTGAGCTTCTGGAGTGGGGGTGATTGACTCTTGCAACTCTTTGACAATCAAGCGATCGCAAGGAATTGTATCCGAGAGAATGGCACTGGCCATCATCCCGGTATGAATTTCCAGGTGGGCCTTGGGGGTGGTTTCAAAAATCAGCCGTTGACCAGGAAAAACCACCCGCTCAAAATACCAGTTAGGGACATTGCTAATTCGTCCAATCTGGATCTTGCTCGTGGCGTTGACATAGCAGCAGATAACTCGATCCGGCCAATCCTTAGGAAGTGAATCTAGTAGTTGTGCCATAGGACATTTAGAAAAAGTAAGGAGTAATAACAATATCAAAACGCTAACACTCTCCGATCCCGACTAGCTGTAAAGACGATTACCGTCTGTCCTTCACCGGTAGATTTCTGACTGATCTCTGCCCTAGGGGCGAGTAATCAAAATCACCATTATTAGCTGGAATGACGCTGGGCCGCCATTTCATTGCAGAAAATCAAGTCATCGCTTAAGGTTAAGATATATGAAAATTTTTCAGAAACATTTAGATTATGTGTTGTCTCTAGCTCTTCTAGACTGGCTCAGCCAGCAGCTTCAGTAGGATAGAGGGTAAGCCCTTAAAGCTTTTTGAACGGCTTTGATGTAGACCCTTAAAATCTCCGTCTTTAAGATATTTCCTTAGCCCTTGGTGTCCCTAGGCTTAGAACCCCTAAGTTATGAACCGAATTCTCTACATTCGCCTTCCCTGCAATCCGATCTTTCCGATTGGGGTGGTTTACCTTGCCGATCATCTTCACAAACAATTTCCGGCGGTACAGCAACGGATCTTTGATCTGGGCACCGTGCCTCCCTTGGATTTCAACTCGGCTCTAGATCAATGTATAGATCAGTTTCAGCCCCAGCTAATGGTTTTCTCCTGGCGAGATATTCAAATCTATGCCCCGGTGGGGGGACGCGGGGGTAATCCGCTGCAGCATGCCTTTGAGGTTTACTATGCCCGCAATCCCCTGGTAAAACTCAAAGGAGCCCTGGGTGGAGTGCGGGTGACGACCGCTTACTATAGCGAGCTTTGGCGTAACCTGGGTTTAATCAAGCGGGGCATCCAACGCGCCCGTCGCTATCATCCAAATCTGCAGGCCGTCGTCGGAGGTGGAGCCGTAAGTGTCTTTTATGAGCAGTTGGGGGATAAGTTACCTGCGGGCACCATTGTCTCGGTGGGTGAGGGTGAAGCCTTGCTAGAAAAACTGCTTCGGGGGGAGAGCTTCCAAGATCAGCGCTGTTATGTTGCCGGAGAAACCCAACCGCGCGATCGCTTAATCCACGAATGGCCAACTCCGATTGAGAAAACCGCCTGCAATTACGACTACATTGACCAGATCTGGCCAGAGTTTGAGTATTACCTCCAGGAACAAGACTTCTACGTTGGTGTGCAGACCAAGCGCGGCTGTCCCCATAACTGCTGCTATTGCATCTACACCGTGGTTGAGGGCAAACAGGTGCGGATTAACCCCGCTGATGAAGTGGTCGCAGAAATGCGCCAACTTTACGATCGCGGGATTCGCAGCTTCTGGTTTACCGATGCCCAATTTATTCCGGCTCGCAAGTATATTCCGGATGCGGTGGAACTGCTGCAAAAGATCCTGGCAGCCGGAATGACCGATATCCACTGGGCGGCTTACATCCGGGCAGACAACCTCACCCCGGAGCTGTGTGAGCTGATGGTCAAAACTGGGATGAACTACTTTGAAATTGGGATTACCAGCGGCTCCCAGGAGCTCGTCCGCAAAATGCGCATGGGCTACAATCTGCGGACCATCTTAGAAAACTGCTGGGATCTCAAGGCGGCTGGATTTCAAGATCTGGTCTCCGTCAACTACTCATTTAATGTGATTGACGAGCGCCCAGAAACCATTCGTCAAACCGTTGCCTACCATCGAGAGCTAGAGCGCATCTTTGGGGCTAACAAAGTAGAGCCAGCCATTTTCTTTATTGGCCTGCAGCCCCACACCCATTTAGAGGACTATGCCTTCAAGGAGGGAATTCTCAAACCCGGTTATGATCCGATGAGTATCATGCCCTGGACAGCTAAGAAGCTGTTGTGGAATCCAGAACCGATGGGGTCCTATTTTGGCAATGTTTGTCTACGGGCTTGGCGGCAAAATCCCAATGACTTTGGGCGAGAAGTCATGGCAATTCTTGAGGCAGACTTGGGACGGGCTGATCTGGAGGAGGCCCTGAGGGCGCCTGTCTCAGCTCAGGCTTCGCCAATGCTGGCTTCAACTGCCTAAACTTTAAGCTTCAATTCCTGGCCCGTTCTTAGATACATTTATCCAAACACACTATGTTAGAAGGCTCAATTCTACAAAAGCTGGAAGCAAGTCACCAAGATTCTGGAGGTGGAAAACGCCCCTTGAGTTTTGGGGTTTACTATAAAAACACCCTGGTTGCCCTCTGCCATGCCCTAGAGGATTGTATTCTGACTTCCAACACTGCACCGCTTGTGGTGGCAGCTTTTCAGCGAGGAAAATGGTTTCTTCAGGAAGCCGATCGCTATAACGATCTGGCCCAAAAATCTCGGCAAGTCGTGATCATGGCCGCCCCAGAAGCTGGCTTCGCTGAACATCCGACCAGCCAACTCAACAATGTAGAGTTGGTGCAACTTCGTCCTGAGGACCCGGTCGCCCAGGAGTGGCATTTAATCATTTTGGCCCCTAGTTACACAGCGATGGTGCTGTGTCAGGAGCTTTCAAACGCCGACTATGGTCCTGCTGGTCCTCCCAGGGAAGATCAAGAGCGCAAATTTTACGGCCTCTGGACCTTTGAGGCCGAATTGGTCCAAGAAGCGATGGAGCTGGCGATCGCCCATGTGGGTGACTACGATTCCCAACTGCAAGCAAGGCTTGAAGCCCAAGTGCAAGCGATTACCCAGGAGGCTCAGACCCTCCAAATTGATGACCTGCATAAAGTTGTCTCGCGGGTGGTGGACTATCTCCAGACCAGTCAACAGGCGCTAGCTGCTGTTTCAGGGGAGGATCGTCTGGACAATAATCTGGTTTCCAATGAGCTGCAGGCATTTTTGCGCCTGGCCCAACTGGTTGAACTAGCAGATGCCGAAAACCCCAACGCCGCCTCGGAAGTGGCTTCCCTGGCTGAGATGATGGCCCAACTTCTAGATCTGCCGGCTTGGCAAATTCAACGGCTGCGACTGGCTAGCCAACTGCATCGGATTGGTCCGCTCCAGGCCGCAGAAAGTTTGCTAACCCCCTCCCAAACTCAGGAGGAGGCTTACTGTCCTCTGGCCTGTCCATTGGTGCCTGGGGCTCAGGTTCTGCGGACGATGCCCCGCCTGGGGGCGATCGCTCAGATTGTGACTCACCTCAGTGAGTGGTGGGATGGCTCAGGACACCCGGCTGGCTTAGGGGGAGATGAGATTCCCCTAGAGTCGCGGATTTTAGGATTGGTGGTAACTTTCCAGCAACGGGTGGTTGATTGCCAGGTAGAGGTTGAGGAAGATGACCAGCTAGATCAGCGGTTAGATCAAGCCTTGACCCAGTGTCAGGCTGAGCAGGGCGATCGCTGGGACCCCAAGCTGGTTGAGACCTTGACTCTACTGGTCAGGGGGCTGCAACAGGGACTGGATTTACCGGTGACAGTCCCCAAAGTCGCCACCGGGATGTGGTTACTAGACCCCCCCCAAACTCAGCCCTCAGGTTCTGAAAATTCTGCTAAAGCTGTAGCCTCTAACTCAAAATAATGGCTCAAAATAATGGAGATTGATATTGAAGCCCTACGGGCCGGAAAGCTGAAGTCCCTAGCTGGAGTTGATCTAGAAGAAATAGATCTTTCGGGAAGTGACTTAAGGGGTGTAAATTTAGCCGGAGCAACCTTGAGCGGCGCTGATTTAAATAACACCAAACTAGAAGGTGCCTGCTTGGATGGCGCTAACCTGATCGGAACCCAGCTAGCGAATGCGGATCTGCGGGCAAATCTTTGGGGTGCCAACCTGATGCAAGCCAACCTGACCCGGGCGGATCTGCGCGGAAGCAACCTCCGAGGCGCCAACTTGATGGGCGCTAATTTCAATCAGGCTAACTTTGCCGGTGCCTACCTCAACGGCGCTAACTTGATGGAGGTAAATCTGCAAGGCGTTGACCTCCGGCAGGCAGACCTGCGGGGAGCAAACCTTCAAGGGGCCAGTCTGCGAGGCGTAGATTTAAGCACTGCCAATCTTCAAGGAGCCCTGCTCACAGAGGCCAATCTAGAAGAAGCGGATCTGCGAGGCGCCAACTTGATGGGAGCCAATCTAACTCGAAGCAATCTTCTGTGTGCTGAGCTAGAGGGAGCCACCCTGGAGGGAGCCATCCTCACAGAGGCCTGTTTAGTGGGTACGCCGTTGGATGGTTCTAAATCGAATTCTTAAGGATAAGCTTTTTACTGTCGGATCGCAAAGTTAAAATCACTTAGCCTAAAAGCATTAAAGACTTTGGAGACTTAAAAAGCTTGCTCTCAAGCCGTTTAAGATAATCACTTGGGCAGATAAAAATGCTAGATCTGCCTAGAGTTGCACAACCTAATGCGATATGATTATGGGGGCCATGGCCACCTATTGATTTTTTACACAGAGGAAGGGACGTAGTGATTAGAGTAGCGATCAACGGGTTTGGGCGCATCGGACGTAACTTTATGCGGTGCTGGGTAGAGCGAGGAACGAGTGATTTAGAAATCGTTGCTGTTAATGACACCTCTGACCCTGATACAAACGCTCACCTGCTGAAGTACGACTCTATGTTAGGGAAGCTGGATGCAGACATCAGCGCCGACGAAAGTTCCCTAATGGTCAATGGCAAAGTCATCAAATGCACCTCTGACCGCAACCCCGAAAATCTCCCCTGGGGAGCCTGGGACATTGACCTAATCATTGAATCCACTGGGGTTTTCAGAACTAGAGAAACAGCCGGCAAGCATATCACTGCAGGAGCTAAAAAGGTTCTGATTACAGCTCCTGGCAAGGGAGATGTTGGCACCTACGTTATGGGTGTTAACCATGAGACCTATGACCCTAGTGAAGATGTTCTCAGCAATGCTAGCTGCACGACAAATTGCCTGGCGCCGGTGGCTAAAGTCTTACATGAAAACTTTGGTATTATTCAAGGACTGATAACCACGACCCACAGTTATACCGGCGACCAGCGGATCTTGGATGCCAGCCATCGAGACCTGCGCCGGGCAAGAGCTGCTGCGGTTAATATTGTCCCAACTTCCACTGGTGCTGCCAAGGCCGTGGGGCTGGTGATTCCTGATTTGAATGGCAAACTCAATGGCATAGCCCTCCGGGTTCCTACCCCCAACGTCTCTGTGGTTGATTTTGTTGCTCAGGTAGAGAAGCCAATCATTGCCCAGCAGGTCAACGAAGTTCTCAAAGCTGCTTCAGAAAGTTCAATGAAGGGCATCATTGAGTACAGTGATCTTCCCCTGGTCTCTTCTGACTATCGGGGCAGCGATGCCTCTTCGATTGTGGACGCCGAGCTGACAATGGTCATGGGCGGCAACCTGTTAAAAGTTATTGCCTGGTATGACAACGAGTGGGGTTACAGCCAACGAGTTTTGGATCTAGCCGAATACGTGGCCCAAAAGTGGGCTGCTTAAGTACACTAAGCTCAGAAGCGAGCTTTTTTGCCAGCCTCCTTTGTACTTCAGGATAGATTCATGGACGATAAGTTAATGCTGATGATTCCTGGGCCGACGCCAGTCCCAGAGCAGGTACTCTTGGCTCTGGCTAAGCATCCCATTGGTCATCGGAGTGGTGATTTTAGCAAGGTGATGGCCGAGGTTACTGCTGATCTTAAGTGGCTCCATCAAACCCAAAATGATGTCCTGACCCTGACCGCTAGCGGCACAGGGGCAATCGAGGCTGGAATTATCAACTTTTTAAGCCCTGGTGATCAGGTCTTGGTTGGCTGCAACGGCAAGTTTGGCGATCGCTGGGCTAAAGTCTGCCAAGCCTACGGGATTAATGCCGAGCAAATCATCGCTCCCTGGGGCCAACCTTTAGATCCTGAGCAATTCCGGCAGCGGCTAGAGGCAGATACCCAAAAGCAGATCAAGGCTGTGATTATCACCCACAGCGAAACCTCTACTGGGGTTCTAAATGATCTGGAGACCATCAATCGCCATGTCAAAGCCCACGGTCAAGCCTTGATCATGGTTGATGCCGTCACCAGCCTGGGGGCAACCCATGTCCCGGTGGATGATTGGGGCCTAGATGTGGTTGGCTCCGGCTCTCAAAAGGGGTTCATGATCCCCCCCGGCTTGGGATTTGTCTCCGTCAGCGCTAAAGCCTGGGAAGCCTATGAGACGGCCAAGTGTCCTCGATTCTATTTGGATTTAGGTAAATATCGTAAGGATTTAGCCAAAAACAGCACGCCGTTTACCCCGCCAGTAAACCTGATCTTTGCTCTGCAAGCCAGCTTAAAGATGATGCAAGCAGAAGGCTTAGAGGCAATTTTTGCCCGTCATCAACGGCTAACGACTGCTACCCGAGCTGCAGTTAAAGCCCTAGGCTTACCTTTGTTTGCCCCTGATCATGCTGCTAGTGCAGCGATTACCGCCGTTGCCCCTGAGCAGGTTGAGGCTGAGCAAATCCGCTCTTTGATGCGTAAAAAGTTTGACATTGCCTTAGCTGGAGGACAGGATGACTTTAAAGGCAAGATCTTTCGGATTGGCCACCTGGGCTTTGTCTGTGAACGGGATGTCTTAGCCGCGATCGCCTCACTAGAGGCCGTGCTACAGGAGCTAGGCTACGAC
Organism: Thermosynechococcaceae cyanobacterium; assembly: GCA_041748255.1. Classification (GTDB taxonomy): domain Bacteria; phylum Cyanobacteriota; class Cyanobacteriia; order Thermosynechococcales; family Thermosynechococcaceae; genus JBGTDP01. The sequence continues at coordinate 7,206 of JBGTDP010000024.1, forward strand.
GCCGCTAGACCAGGGTCAGGAGTAGCAGCAGCAGCCAACGTTTTTTCAAACGCCTAAAGTGTTGCAATTAGTTCCTTGTTAAGAAATTTGTCTTGGCCTACTTAATTTAGACTTGAAGCCAACCAAGATCGTTAACAAGTACTGACTTTAATAGAGCTAGAAAAGATTTAAGTTTTCTTAAAACGGTGATCTCAACATCTAGGAGCATCCCCGTAGCCTAGGCTGTTTCTAACCAATCGTAAATCCGATCAAGCTGCTCAAGGGTAATTAGCCCATACTGCCAGAGAATCATGGGCAAGGGACCTGGATCCTGCTCCCGGTGACGTAAGGCAATCTCTAAAGAAGGTGCTGAAATAGCCATCTCTTCCTGCAAAAAATCGAGTAGTCGCGAATAGGTCGCTGATGTCATTGCCTGTTCACCTCCCTAGCTGCCCTTTAAAGTTAATTTCTATCTCTGGGTAAAACCCTAAAAACGCTTTAACCCAACCCCAAGCGGTTAGAGCTAATGCCTATCCCCATGCACTAATGTGTCAGCATTGTAGCGCTGATTGAGCATACACCTGATTGGGTTTTAAAGATCTTCAATCATTTCTATCAGTTTTCTAACTTAAGCCCCTCCGGGGAAATACTGATCTTGATTGACAAGCAATTTTAATCAGATGTCCGATTAGGATTATTGACCAGAAACCTTCTCTCCCCTTGTACCCTTTGACCTAATTGGGCTTGGCAATCAGCTGGGATACGAACCTCACACTGGGGTTAAAATCTATGATTAATCCCTGCCAAACCTTCTGGCAATCTAGAAGGCATTGAGATAGATACTAGATTTGATATTAGAGAATAAGTGATATTCATCCCCTGACTTTATACCTTTTGAATGAATTCAATCCAAGCCGGAAATCATTCAAAAGGCGTGCATCTAGGTTGCCAATACCAGTCTGGTATGTCAATTTAGCAGATTCTGGGAAAACTATACAGCTAAACTTTAAAAATATCTAGAAAAGTTGACCCAGCTTAGGGTTTTAAGGAGTAACTGAGAGAATTTTGACTGGATCACCAACTTTAAGCCCTAGGGTCTGCACCCGCCCCCCTGGCAACTCAATCACCTGATCAACCGCAACTGGCTGTTTTGGGCCATAAACTGGGCAGGGTGTGGTGGTACAGGGAGGAACATTCTGGGCGATCGCCACTACCTGACCCTGGTGCAAAAAAATCATATCCAGGTTGATTAGCGTGTTCTTCATCCAGAAGCTAACCGGCTGGGGGGGCTCAAACAAAAATAACATGCCGCGATTGGCGGCCAAATCCCGACGATACATCAGTCCCGTGGCTTGCTCTTGGGGAGTGCGGGCAACCTCTAGATCAATCATTTGGCCGCCAATTTCAGTTCGAGCGGTCACCGGTAAAACCTGGCCCTGCTGGGCGGCGGTTGAAACCTGAATTGATCGGGAGTCAGATCTCGCTTCAGGTTTAAGCGGAAGATGACATCCCAGCAGGGCAATGCTCAACAATAGCAGCCCGCTCCGCTGCCATAACCCTTGGCTAAGCTTCTCGGAGGACATACCCTACCCCTCTAACGGTGTGAATCAGGCGTTTTTCACCTTCATCCTCAATCTTAAGCCGCAGGTAGCGAATATATACTTCAATCACATTTGACTCCCCTAAAAAGTCGTAGCCCCAGACATTTTCTAAAATTTGCTCTCGGGGCAGGGTTTGACGGGGATGTTCCATTAAGTATTTCAGCAGTTCAAACTCTTTCATGGTCAGACCAATGACTCGCCCATTGCGCTGGGCACTCCGGGTGTCTAGATTTAGCACTAGTCCTTCAAACCGGAGCTGTTCTGCAGTGATGGTCTCTGTCTTTGAGTAAAGCCGCACAAGCTTAAGGAATTCATCACTGCGGTAGGGTTTAAGGAAGTAGTCATCTGCTCCGGCTTCTAAGCAGGCAACCCGGTCCTCAACGGTATCACGGGCCATCATCATCAAGATTGGCATATGTGCCCCGGTCTGACGCAGATGACGGCAAAAAGCTAATCCTGACTCTCCCGTTAGCATTCGATCCACTACTACCAAGGACGGTTGCAGGCTGGCAACTTGGGCCAGGGCACTGTGAATATCCCCAACGGCAACCGGATCGTATCCTGCCTCCCTTAGGTCTCCACTGGCCTGATCAACAAGGGCTTCATCGGTTTCAACCAACAAAACCGGAGGATTGGAAGTCAGGGAAGGAACGTTCATCGGCAAACCTCTTGGAGTGAGTAATAATACTCTTTAGCCCTGTTCTAGCACGCCGTTTGTTTGGATGGGGGTTAGGGCAACTCCACCGAGGTTGGCTTGGCGATGTGGGGCAGTCCCCAGCCGAGTTTTTCTCGCAGGACATGGAAAAACTCTGGCGATCGCAGACGAATAAAGCGGGCAGCGTAGGGCGATCGCTGGATGCGAATCTGATCCTCTGGCAGCACATAACAGCCAGCATTGCCATCAACAACCATCACCAGGCGCTCCGAAATCGCCGGAAAGATAGTCACAGGTTCAGAATCAGCAAATACCAATGAGCGCGAGGCCAAGGAATGGGGGCAAATAGGAACCAGTTGCAAGATCGAAACCCCAGGGGCCACAACCGGTCCACCCGCTGAGAGGGCATAGGCCGTTGAACCCGTTGGCGTGGAAATAATGATGCCATCAGCAGCAATATCCACCAAGGCATGCTGTCCAACTTCAACTTCAAAATGACACATCCCGGTCAGCGGCTCTTTATGCAACACCATCTCATTTAGAGACAAAGCCTCCCAAACAATGGTCTGTTTCCGAAAGACCTGAACTGTGATCATCGCCCGTTCTTCAATTTCATAATCCTTCGCCAGGATCATCTCCAAGGCTTCAGGAAGCTTATTTAAGTAGATCTCAGTCAAAAATCCCATGTGCCCAGTGTTGACGGCTAGCACTGGAATATTACAAGGGGCAATCTGACGAAAGGCAGAGAGCACAGTGCCATCTCCCCCCAGGACCACTGCAAACTGGATCTGGTCGTCAAACCCGGAGGGGACTAACTGGTCTACTGGGGTATGGCAGACAGGGGTCCCCGGATGAGAATATCCGAGGATGCCCCCAACCCCAGTTGCTGTGACTATTTGCCAGCCAAGGGCTTCAAGCTTATCCTGCAACGCTTGGGCTGCCCGGCAGGCTGTCGGTTTACCTTCGTTGTAGATAATGCCAGCTTTGGCCACGCTTAATGATCCGGCTCAAATATCAATTTCAGCCCCTGGGATTAAACTTTCCCCAGGGAGTTTAAGTTCAAAGAACTTCCGTTAATCGTATCAACTTTCTGACCTTCCGCACTCAAACCCGGACAGTTATTCCCTCAAAGGGGTTTAAGCGGCAAGACCGACCTTTATCGATAGTCTAGTTCTACAGATCATTAAATCAACGATACAAGTCCCAAGAGCAGCCAAGTCTAAGAGGACTTCGAGGGAATTTTCTTTTTGGCTTTAGATTGCCTTTTACTTTTCTCGTAATCTAATTCCTTCAGCTTTTTCAAGATCCGGCTGAAATAATCTTGCATATAAGACTCTAGGGTCACCGTTTGGGCTGGATCAAGATCAAAAGCAGCATACACCTGGTCCATGGGTGCATTTAAGGGGTTACCGGTTGCCAAAACCTCAGCAAAAGCCAGGCGATCAGCTAAATTCCAGCCCCATTCAAACCAACGGGCCACCTGACGCACCGATCGCAGCAACTTAGGCGGCATACGAGTCACTTTGGCATCTTGTCCAGACAGCCGCTCACACAGGCGAATAATTTCGTAGGGTCCCCAAGCTCTGGGCCCGGCCATTTCAAAGGTCTGCTTTTCTGTTTCCGGTCGGGATAGGCCCCGAATCGCAAACTTAGCAATATCCTGGGTATCCATATAGGCCACTGGCGAGGCTTCCCCCATCACCCAAACCGATTGTTTTTCTAAAATCGGAATGGCGTACTGACTAATTAATCCCTGAAAGAAGCCACAGGGTCTCAAAACCGTATAGTTAAGCCCTGATTGAGCCAAAAATAATTCGGTACAGTGCTTAATTTCCAGCAGCGGCACATTTGGATATTGCTGGGCATTCATAATTGAGAAAAACACAAACCGCTCAATCCCAGCGGCTTTTGACGCTTGAATCAAGGCAACTTTGCCCTCCCAGTCAACCTGTCTAAAGCTATGGGAGTCGGTAGGCCGGGTTGTGGCAGCATCAATCACCGCTGTCATCCCTGCCAAGGCCGGGGGCAAGCTGGTAGGGTCACACAGATCCCCCTGGATCAAATCAGCTCCCCACTCTCTTAAGAAAGCAGCTTTACGAGGGCTGCGAACTAAACACCGAACCTCATGACCCTCATCTAGGGCGTGAAGGGCTACCTGTCTACCAAGGGTGCCAGTGGCACCGACGATGAGTAACTTCATGAGGATAATAGTAACAATTTTTAACTTTTGTAAGATTTTATCAGAAATTACTGATTGCGATGGGTTGCTACAGGACGCCCTTGGAACTGGGGGAGGTATTTCCCCGCCGGGGGTCGATTTCTACTGCCATCCGCAGAGCTCTGGCAAAGGCTTTAAACGTGGCTTCAATAATGTGATGGGAGTTGATACCCGCCAACTGACGAATGTGCAGGGTCATTTTGCTATCGTTCACAACCGCGACAAAAAACTCCCGCACCAGTTGAGTATCGTAGGTGCCAACTCTTTGGGTGGGGATCTCTAGGCCATAGCTGAGGTGGGGGCGGCCGGACAAGTCTAAAACCACCTGCACCAAGGCTTCATCTAAGGGAGCCAGAAAGTGACCAAAGCGATGAATGCCTTTGCGATCGCCCAGGGCTTGATTCAGGGCTTGACCGAAAGTAATCCCCACATCTTCATTGGTGTGATGATCATCAATTTCAAGGTCTCCCGTTGCCTGGACTTGCAGGTCAATTAACCCGTGGGAGCAAATTTGGGTGAGCATGTGGTCTAAAAACGGCACCCCTGTCTGGGTGTCAGCGCGTCCTTGACCATCCAAGTTAAGATCAACCTGGACATTCGTTTCTTTAGTCGTGCGCTGCAGGGAGGCTGTTCGAGCTAGATCAGGGGAGGGGGCGAGTCGCTCAGGGGCCTCTGGTGCGGTCTGATTGTGGCGGATACTTTGCATCAGGTTTAAACAGATTTGATCAGCAAGTTACGTCTATTATCTCTGATTAAAGCTATTCTGCTTTTGCAGCCCGCCTGGCCCGTTTAGCTGTTCCCAAATCTTGCAGGAGCAACACCGACTTGAGCGATCGCACAATCGGTTGACCGGTTGCCCCGACTTTTCCAGACCAGGTTTTGCCTTGGTAATAAAATGCAGCAGAACTGCCGCCATCTAAACTCATCGCAGTTTCAGCGCCCAAGGTTTTCATCAACGCGGCTAAAGACTGTAGAGACATCCCGGAAGCTAAAAGATCCTCTGGCTTTTGGACAACCATTACCCAGAGAATGCTGCCGTCCTGGGTGATGCCCACAGCGCTCCTGGCATTGGGTTGACTGCTTGCTAAGGGATCTCGAATTACCTGCCCCTGATTGAAAGCTAAAAAACCCTCTGAGACCAAGGTGATCTCCGGCAATAAACGCGGTCCTCCACCCAGGGCACTCACAAGCTGGCAATCTGCTGGGACTGGGGCTTTGCGAAGGGTAATCTCGTATCGGATCAATCGGCCACACTGGTAGCGCCGGAATTCTGTGCGGTTGAGAATTTGTGACAAATAAGGGGCCAACTCCGGATTGTTGATCAGCCGCTGGTTCTGCCTGGGGTCTGCAGCTAGCTCTGATTGCAAAACCACAAAGGAAGTGGACTGTTGATTTACGGGGTCGAAGTAGCCCCCATTCAAGGCGGCCAGCGCTCGGTGTTGCCGGGCCAAGCTCTCTAAAGTGGCTAACCCTGGGGCCAGCGCCGGGGTTAGCACATAGCGGCTATCAGCAGGAATCAGCAGTGTATGCACCACACTCTGAGCGCGGAAATAAATTTGATAGTGAAGTGCTTTCTCTAGCAGCGGGGTTGGAGAACCTCCAGAATTTGAGTTCCGAGAGATGGCAACCAGAATTCCCATACCTACCACTGTTAAGCAACCTAAAATCCAGAACTTTCTCATGCCATCGGTGGATCAACTCGAAGATCATAAGCATTATGGTCAATGGCGTGCCATAACCATCGTTGCTGCTTTTTCAATTGCCCAAAGCTCCACATTTCATCGAGTTTGGCTTGCTCAACCCGTACAACCATCACTGGTTCATCAGAGGATGAAAAGCCCTCAAGCAATGCCCGGTTAATCGCCTCCAGATATGGCATTTTTTAAGGCCAATTTACAGCCCCAAACCCATTCTCCCGTTGACCTTCTGCGGTTGGGTTTATCTAGGCTCCTACCTGCCTCATCCATTAGGTTGAGCAGCACAAGCTATTTTGAGTTAAGCTTCATTTGTTTTTGAAAACATTTGCATTATATTTTTAATTCAATCCTGGTACAATTTTGTACATTGTGAGATTCTAAATGGAGCTAAAGTATGCAAACTGGGCTGCGTTCCCCGAAGCAACGAAAATCTAAAAACTGGCTCTACTGGTCTGGCTGGATAGCTTTAGGGGTATTGGTGAGTCTTGCGATCGCAGCATTGCGCACCGGATGGGCCACCAGCGCCTTCACCTGGCAGGGTTGGCTGGCGATTGCCGTTACAGTGGCCGCTTTCAGCGGCAATGCCTTTACCTCTCTGCCTGCAGAGGTTGTGTTCTTAGGGGCGGCTGCGGTTTTGTTTTTAAGCGGCGTTTTAGACGAGGAGGCGGTGCTGTCTGGTTTTAGCAATTCCGGGATGATTACAGTGGCGGTGCTGTACATCGTGGCCACGGGTCTCCAGCAAACCGGAGCGCTCAATTGGGTTTCACAGGAGGTACTGGGTCTGCCAAAAACGCCTACTAAA
>JBGTDP010000025.1:0-4488 GCA_041748255.1 Thermosynechococcaceae cyanobacterium
ATCAAATGCCAAGGGCGCATTGTCAATAATATATTTTTAATCTTTGAAAATCAGCGTAAATACTCCCAGTCAATTACTTTGTATTTCCTTGTGTTTAAGGGTTATAAGTTCTTGTGGATCAATAAAGACTTTCAGACTATCAAGCCCTAGTGCTATTCCTCTTGCCATAGCACAGAGTGGATACTTAGGAATATCTCTATCAAGAATTTATCTTATTGAAAGAAGTTTTCTATTTTTGGTTTAATAGGCGGATAGCAGCTTAGGCGTTGCTTATCCAAAGACATTGATCCCTAGCATGATCCACCCCACACTCTCCCGGAGTTCCAGACTGGCAATTCTGGTTGTCTGGGCTTTAACCTTCACAGCTTGCACAAATACCAGCCAGACAGTCTCTCTCAACCCGGAGTCACAGCCCTCTGTCGCCAATCCTCAGGAAACTGAAACCAGGACAATTCCCCATGCAATGGGGACCACTGAAATTGAGGGTACCCCCAAGCGCGTTGTAGTCCTGACCAATGAGGCCACAGATAATGTTTTGGCACTAGGGGTGGAACCTGTGGGAGCGGTCAAGTCCTGGTTTGGCGACCCTTACTACAACTACATTGAGCCGCAAATGCAGGAGGTTCCAGTGGTTGGGGAAGAACTGCAACCAAATCTAGAGAAGATTGCGGCTCTCAACCCCGATTTAATTCTGGGGAGCAAAGTCCGCCACGAGCAAGTTTATTCTCAATTGAGTGAGATCGCGCCGACTGTCTATTCTGAGACCCTGGGAGCGGACTGGAAGGAAAACCTGGCGCTCTACGCCCAGGCCCTGAATCGAGAACAGGAAGCCCAAAAGATCCTAACGGATTGGAATCAGCGGATCGCAAATCTGAAAGCAAAATTAGGGGATCGGATCAATCAAGAAATATCCCTGGTCCGCTTTCTCCCAGGAGTCGCCCGGATTAACTACGAGGATAATTTTGCCGGTCGAATTCTCAAAGAGATTGGGTTTAAGCGCCCTCCTGCTCAACGCAAAAATGAATTTGCCAGCCAGGTCACTTTAGAGCAGATCCCACAGATGGATGGGGATGTGATCTTTTACATGACGTTCAAAACCGAGGAGGGGGAGGCAACAGAACTGGCAAAAACCTGGACAAGTCACCCTCTGTGGCAAAACCTAGAGGCAGTCAAGCAGAACAAAGCCTACGAGGTAAATGATATCTACTGGAATACCGCTGGTGGGGTTCAGGCTGCCAATCGGATGCTGGATGATTTGAATCAATATTTTTTGGAGCAATCCCCTTAAACCACTAGTGACGGCTAAGGTATTCCAACAGTGTAAGAAAGTTTCTTAGTTTATCTGTTGACATCAATTTGCAACTACGTTTATGCTAACCCTCAAGCAATCACCTTAAAGTTACTTCTCTAATATCACAGTTAAAATCTCATTGCCAGAAAGGACTTGCCACCTGATTGCTCCTGTAGAGCTAGAAGGCTTTTGGCTTCCTTTGTACTATTAGCAATCTAAGGGGACGGAATATTGGAGCTTGATTATGCATCTTTAATAAGAATTTTCTTGAAAAAGGCCTGGAAAAATGGGCCGAGCAGTTGCCAGAGTGAATTAAGTTTCTCGCATCATTCAGAGCTGTAGAAATATCCAAGGATTTGTATAGCAGCCAGGATAAGAAATTCACTCTGTCCCTTTACCTGTTCATTTATCCAAGTAGCGCAAGCCTTAGTAGACATTCCATTTATCCCACCTCAAAAAGCTGTCAAGGATTCTCTGATGCGGATATGGCTGGCTATTCTTCAGCGTTAAACGTCTTACCTAAGCTTTAAGTTGCTCAACGACTTAGGCAGCTATTGCTGCTAACTTTCTAGTTCTCTTAATTTTTAAGAATATTTCTTTATGGTTACTTCAGCTTCCGTTTTAGCTCCGAAGACTATCCAACAAACCTTTGGACACCATGACCAGATTCCCTTAGAACCAGAGATCCTCTGGCGCATTGAGCGGGGAATAGTTCGCACCTCCACCTGGAGTGACGATGGCACTATCACCCCCTTAGGCTTTTGGGGACCAGGAGATGTCGTGGGCAGCCCGCTCACTAAAGTACATCCCTATCGAATCGAGTGCTTGACTAGTGTAGAGGTGACTCAGATTCCGGCCCATCTATGGGGTCAGGAATTAAATGCAATTCTGCTGCATATTCACCAGGGGGAAGAGTTGCTTAGAATTGCACACTCCCAACGAGTTCACTATCGTCTAATCCAGTTTTTGACTTGGCTGGGGCAGAAGTTTGGCCGCGCTGTTAGCGGTGGGCATTTGATTGACCTGCGGTTGACCCATCAAGAAATTGCCGAATCATTGGGGACTTCAAGGGTGACCATTACCCGCCTGCTCAGCAAGTTAGAGCAAGAAGGTTTAATCTTGCGATCGCATCGATATCTGACCCTGCGATGCGATTATGACCAGTAAGTCCCGACGCTGATTACTAAGCAATAGGCAGGCTTTTACATCCAGGATCACCTGAGATGAAAGTTGGCTGATTGAGTAGCTTGCTTGGCGCTAAGAAATTGACTCCTTTCTTCACAGTTCCTAACCGGGTACTGCACCCGGCGAAAGGGTTTAATTGATTATCCCGCAGGAACTTCAGTTGCCAGCCTTCAAACACATCTCTTCCAACCCACTCACCCGGTAGATTGACGTTGCAGCCGCACAGAGAAATGACGGCATGGTAGTCATTGGCGCTATCACTTAAAAGCTTAGCAGCCTGGTCCTGAGATTAATCAACCTCAAGCAAGCAGACCACCAGACCTTGAAAGTTGGTAAATGATGATTTACAGGTTATTTCGCCACCAACGAAAGCTTGTATAATCTTAGTTAACCAAGCTCAATAAGCGGTAGTTGACTCACCTCTTTTGATCGGAGACAGGGTATCCTTCTGCGGCTTTTAAACTTGGTTATTAAGTGAAAATTCTACGTGGAAAATCAGTCTGGATCGGGGGGATTCCTAGTCACTCTCTACGCCTAGCAAGGAATCAACTCGATGGCGACTGGCAACAATCTATCAAGGGCGATCGCTGGCTCAGATGACTCAAATCTAACTGCCGCCTTGATTAACACGTTGCAGGCCAAAGGGATTGCCGCCCAAGCCAAACTCAAAGATGGGATTCTCCAGGTGACTCTCGTTTCTGTTCAAGTGCCAGATCAATCAACACTGAGCGCTATTTGTGAGGGTGTGATTCGTTTAGGCACACAATCAATTAAAAGTGTCAAAGTTTACGGGTCTCAAACAACTGAGAGGTCAGGGGCGACTTGGGGAGGCGTTGATCTTGATGTAAAAAATCTCCCTAGAAAAGTCAAAAAGCCCAGATCTATTTCCAGCCAGTTGAAATTTGCACCCCCAGCAGCAAGCCTTCCCAGGCCCACAAAACGAGTTAGGCCGAGATTGCAGCGATCGCCTTCTCCAAAGGCTAAACGGGCACGTCCGACTCATAAATGGGGAACCGTTCTAACAATAGCGTTCTTTTTAGGCTTAGGCTTTTTACTGGCGGGGATTTCAGCCGCTGCCCTCCTGCAGATTATCTTAGTGCCGGAAGGCCCCAATCCCCAGCCAACCCGTCCCTTGTCTCAGTCCATTAGCCGCCATCCATAGCTGAGAAAATTGGGTGGGGAGCGTTGAAATTGCGATCGCCGCCGCTAGCAACAGACCATTACGGAATTTTTTCTCTGGAACACCCAATCGCCCTGCATCCAGACTAGGGGATGACCCCTCAGAGATTTAAGGAGCATCTGCCCCCAGTGCTTTTTGTCGTAAAGCCTTGCGGGAAATCTGGGTGACCAAGATCGTGACTGCGATCGTGGCAACCAGCCCAGCGGTATAGCAGACCCACGCTAGGGGGGTGTGAACTCGCTTCTGGGAGCCAATCATGGCCAGGTTGCCTGCCAGAGAGCCCAGGTAAACATACATCAAGGTCCCCGGAATCATGCCCAGAGAACCAAGAAGATAGTCCTTCAAGGATATTTGAGTGATTCCAAAGGCGTAGTTCAACAAATTAAACGGGAAGATAGGGGAAAGCCGGGTTAAGAAGACAATCTTAAACCCCTCCCTGGCCACAGCCTGGTTAATCGCTTTAAATTTGATATTGCCCTGAACTTGCCGACGAACCCAACCCCGAGATAAATAGCGGCCAATCAAGAAGGCAAAGGTTGCCCCCAAGCTGGTCGAAATAAAAACATAAAGGGAGCCTAAAACCACCCCAAACAGGACCCCTCCTCCCAGGGTCAGGAGCACGCCTGGCACAAATAAGATCGTCGCCAAATTATAAATAACAATAAAGGCAACCGGCCCCCAAAAGCCCAGACTGTCAACCCAGATTAATGCAGTCTGTAAAAGTGCCTGAAGGTTTAGCGACGTTGCCCCGATCGCAAGAATTGCAACCAGCAAACCGCCAAGCATTAGTTTTAGCTTTACCTTCAACCGATGCCTGCTAATTTTTGCCATG
>JBGTDP010000026.1:0-3031 GCA_041748255.1 Thermosynechococcaceae cyanobacterium
TTATGTTTCCCAATCATCGCCCCCGCCGTCTGCGTAGCCATCCCCAGCTTCGGCGGATGGTCTCTGAGAATGTGATCACAACCAGTGATCTGGTTTATCCCCTGTTTGCCGTTCCCGGCGAGGCGATCGCTCAAGAAGTTACCTCCATGCCAGGGGTCTACCAGCTCTCAGTGGACAAGATTGTTGCCGAAGCCAAGCAAGTCTTCGACCTGGGGATTCCGGCGATTATCCTATTTGGAATTCCAGCGGATAAAGATCCTGATGCGACTGGGGCCTGGCACGACCATGGCATTGTCCAAAGAGCGGCCACGGCGGTTAAAGAAGCAGTGCCAGATTTGCTGGTGATTGCTGACACCTGCCTGTGTGAATACACCGATCACGGTCACTGTGGCTACTTAGAAGTGGGCGACCTAAGCGGACGGGTGCTCAATGATCCAACCCTGGAGCTGCTGAAGAAGACCGCTGTTTCCCAAGCCAAGGCAGGGGCTGATATTATTGCGCCTTCGGGGATGATGGATGGATTTGTGCAGGCAATCCGATCTGGGCTGGATGCTGAGGGGTTTGAGCACATTCCGATTCTTTCCTATACCGCCAAGTACGCCTCGGCCTACTATGGTCCCTTCCGGGATGCGGCGGAGTCTACGCCGCAATTTGGCGATCGCCGCACCTATCAAATGGACCCGGCCAATGCCCGCGAAGCCCTCAAGGAAGTTCGCTTAGATGTGCATGAAGGGGCGGACATGCTGATGGTTAAGCCAGCTCTGGCTTACATGGATATCATCTGGCAGATCAAGCAGGCTTCAAATCTGCCGGTGGCTGCCTATAATGTTTCCGGTGAATATTCCATGGTTAAAGCTGCGGCCCTCAACGGCTGGATCGATGAGGAGCGGGTGGTCATAGAAACCTTAACTGGGTTTAAGCGGGCCGGGGCGGATATGATTCTCACCTACCATGCTAAAGATGCGGCTCGCTGGTTGAATTCTTAAGGTTTTGAATTACATCGGTGAACTGGCGGCTCTAGGCGCGGCTTTGCTCTGGGCGCTGGCTTCGGTGGCCTATGGCAAAATTGGTCAACGCCTTTCTCCCCTGGGCTTGAACCTGAGTAAAGGGGGAATTGCGATCGCCTTGATTGCAATAACGCTGCTTTGCCGTCAGGATGGAATTCCAGCGATTAATGCCTTAAATCTCAGCTTGCTGCTCCTGAGTGGGGTCGTCGGGATTGGCCTGGGGGACACCTTTTACTTTGAGGCGCTGCAGCGCCTAGGGGTGCGCCGCACCCTGCTGCTAAAAGAAGCCTTAGCGCCGCCGCTGGCAGGGGCTTTGGCGCTGATTTTTCTGGGGGAGTTGCTCTCTCCGGTGGCCTGGTTTGGGATTGCTTTGACCCTGGTGGGGGTCGCCTGGGTGATTAGTGAACGGCTGCCTCAAACCTCAGAGGCTCCCAATCACTGGCGTCAGGGCGTTAGTTTAGGTCTGTTGGCTGCCCTAGGGCAGGCGGTTGGAGCCGTCTTATCCCGAGCGGCCTTGGCTGAAACTAATGTACCGCCGCTTTGGGGAGCCCTGCTGCGACTGCTGGCGGGGGTGGCAGCTTTGCTTCTCTGGGGACTGGTGCGGCAGCAACTGGGGAACTGGTTTACTGGCTTTCCGGCCCGGCTCTGGACAGGCTTAATTTTGGCAGCCTTTGGGGGTACTTTTCTGGGGATTTGGCTGCAGCAGGTGAGTCTAAAATACGCCCCTGCGGGCGTTGCCCAGACTTTAGGAGCTACTAGCCCTTTATTCGTCCTGCCGATCGCCCTCTGGCTAGGAGAAACCATTAGTTTACGCGCCTGGTTAGGAGCAGTGATTGCCTTGGGAGGAATTGCTTTTTTGTTTGGACTCTTTTAACGAATGCTTGACAATTTAGCCTACCTAATTTAAGTTAGGTAATGTGAACCAGAAAGCCAACCAAAACTCTTCAAGAGAGACTGTTTTGGATGCAGCAGAGCAGTTGTTTACGGCGCGTGGCTACACAGCTGTGACACTGAAGCATCTCGCCAACAAGCTTGGCATGAAGCAGGCATCACTGTACTATCATTTTCCCCAGGGAAAGGAGGATCTGTATGTTGAGGTGATGCTACGTCATCTGGAGCATCGGCGAGATGTGCTGGTACGTTTGATTAGTGAAGCTGAGCCAACTTTGAGAGGCTGTTTACTTGAGGTAGGAGGTTGGCTAATTCAGCAGCTTCCTCTTCATGCTGGCAGGATGTTTGTCAGTGATTTACCTGAACTATCTCCTGACAATGCTGCTCAACTCGAAGCATCGATATACCGCTGTGTATTTACGCCAATTGAGAGCATTTTTATCCAATATAAGCATCAGATCAAAACACAGTACCAAGGTAATTTAGGGTTTATTGGCGGCACTTTTTTGTGCTCTCTGGAATCATTGTATACCTTCAAGCAGTATGGCTCGAAGACCGATGAAGAATTGGTTGGCGACCTAGTAGATCTGCTGTTGGCGGGTTCTGTAGTCACATAATTTTTTTTGGTTTATCACCTAACTAATTTTAGTTTGTTTAACCTTAATCGCAAGGAGACATCTGGAATGTTTGATTTATTGCCCAACATTTGGACACCCGCACTGCCTGTGGCTGAAGTTGATAATATGCCTGTGGCGGTTGAACTCGCTGGCGAAAAGCTCGTTGTATTTCGGAATTCAAGGGATGAAGTTGGAGCCTTTTTGGATCACTGTCCTCATCGTGGGGCAGCACTTTCGTTGGGACGGGTGAGTGAAAACGGATGTTTAGAATGCCCTTATCATGGGTGGCAATTCGATCTCAATGGCGATTGTACTCATGTTCCTCTCAATAATCCCGCCGATGTTAAGTTGTTTCTACTCTCTGCTGTAAGCTTACCTACCCGGATCTTTGCTGGTTTAGTTTGGATTTTTACAGGTCAAGATAGCGCTTTAGAACCCCGACTTCCTGAGAGCTTGATGCGATCGCAAGAAACCTACTTCATTCACCATGAGGTCTGGAATGCCCACTGGACAAGA
>JBGTDP010000027.1:0-8582 GCA_041748255.1 Thermosynechococcaceae cyanobacterium
TGCCTCAACCCCCATAAACTTTGTCTACCCAATGATTCAATTGATGTTATGCAAGCTTGCGGACAATCAGCCCCTAGCAAATTGGGATAGCTGCTTAAAAACTGCTGATAAGTATATGTACTTGAATCGGCTGAATCGGACATTCCATAAACTACAATCCTATAAGGAAGGGCTACTAAACTTAATCCAATCTTCCTGGCGATTCAAGAATTTGATTTGATTAGATTTAAGTGTTAATCCCAGCGCGATATCATTCCGGTTTATTTCAGATCACTTTTTTATCCTTGCTGCTCCCCAAGTGGATTTTGGGGGGTTTTTAGAATTGAAGTTTATTTTTTTCCCTCTTAGGCGATTTCGATGAACCAGTTCCTCCTACAATCTAGTTGGTGGATTCCCTGCTATGGCTTGATCGGGGCGATTTTGACTCTGCCCTGGTCGATGGGATTAGTCCATCGTACAGGCCCCAGACCGGCAGCCTACTTTAACCTTTTAATGACCGGGTTGGCAGTGGTCCATGGCTTTATCCTCTTTAGACTTACCTGGACCCAGGGCCAGCCCCAGCAGTTGATATTTCATTGGTTGCAAACGGCAGATTTAGATCTGACGCTGTCAATTGAAGTCTCAGCGGTCAGTATGGGGGCCATGGAGCTAGTGACTGGCTTAAGTTTTCTGGCTCAATTTTTTGCCCTGGGCTACATGGAAAAAGACTGGGCCCTGGCCCGTTTCTTTGGCCTAATGGGATTTTTTGAGGCGGCAATGTGTGGTCTGGCCATTAGCGACTCATTATTTCTCACCTATGCGCTGCTGGAGATGCTTACCCTCTCAACCTATTTACTGGTTGGGTTCTGGTATGCCCAACCCCTGGTTGTCACCGCTGCCCGTGATGCCTTTTTGACCAAGCGGGTGGGAGATATTCTGCTACTGATGGGAGTTGTGGTCTTAGCAACCCTGGCGGGCAGCTTGAATTTTCCGGACCTTTATCAGTGGACGGAGACTGCCACCCTGGCCCCCACCACCGCCAACTTGTTGGGCCTAGCCCTGATTGCCGGTCCGATCGGGAAGTGTGCTCAATTCCCTTTGCATCTGTGGCTGGATGAGGCCATGGAAGGACCTAACCCGGCTTCGATTTTACGGAATTCCGTGGTGGTAGCCTGTGGTGCCTACGTGCTGATTAAGCTTCAGCCGATCTTGAACCTTTCCCCGGTGGCCTTAGACACGTTAATTATCCTGGGGACGGTGACCGCGATTGGGGCTTCTTTGGTAGCGATCGCCCAAATTGATATCAAGCGAGCCTTATCCCATTCCACTAGCGCTTACTTGGGGCTGGTATTTGTAGCAGTGGGGACCCAATGGACTGATTTTGCCCTGCTGTTGCTGTTTGCCCATGCCATTGCCAAGGCCCTGTTATTTATGAGTATTGGCTCGGTGATTCTGACCACCAATAATCAGGATTTAACCGAATTAGGCGGACTTTGGTCGCGGATGCCGGCCACCACCATTGCCTTTGTCGTTGGTACGGCGGGATTGATTGGCCTGCCCCCCCTGGGCGGGTTTTGGGCCTTGCAACTGGGGGCAGACGAGTTTTGGCTTGAGCAGCCCTGGCTGGTAGGGGTTTTACTCTTGGTCAATGGCCTTACGGCCATAAACTTAACCCGAGTATTTCGGCTGGTTTTTATCGGTCAACCCCAGCCCAAGACAAAGCGGGCCCCTGAGGTTGCCTGGCCGATGGCAGTGCCTATGGTCGCTTTGAGTTTGATCACCCTTGTGGTGCCATTAATGATGCAGCGGTTATCTTTACTACCCCCCTGGGACTTACTCAATAAACCCACTGTGCTGCTGTTGATTGGCTCCAGCTTGGCTGGAGTTACGATTGGCGCTAAGGTTTATCTGCACAAGGCCTGGTCGCGATCGATGCAGTTGCCCTGGCGAATTCTTCAGGATTTGCTGGCCTATGACTTTTATATTGAACGGCTTTACCGGCTGAGTGTGGTGTTTGCCGTGGATGCTCTGTCTAAACTCAATGCCTGGGTTGATCGGTATGTCGTGGATGGGATGGTAAACCTAATTGGGTTGGTCTCCATTTTTGGAGGAGAGAGCTTAAAGTACAGCATCTCGGGTCAATCCCAAGCCTACGTCCTAACCATCCTAGTGGGAGTGAGCTTCCTGGTTGGCATACTCACCTGGTCTCTCTGGTAGGCAGCCATGTATGAATGATTTGATCCTGCGGAGTTAACCTATGCTCAGTGCTTTAATCTGGATACCACTGTTGGGGGCAGCCCTGATTGGGTTTTGGCCTCGTCCCTTGAGCCCCCATCGGACCCGGTTGGTTACCCTGGCAGTACTCGGGGGGGCGCTGCTATGGACAGGTGTTGTAGGCAGTCAGTTTGATCCGACCAATCCAGGGCTCCAGCTTACCGAGTATCTGCCTTGGATTGACTCCCTGGGCTTGAGCTATCAACTGGGGGTTGATGGTCTGGCTTTACCCCTACTGGTTTTAAATAGTCTCCTCACCTGGGTGGCTGCCTATAGCAGTGATAAGTCCCTCAACCGGCCTCGACTCTACTACCCCTTGCTGCTGCTGATTAATGCGGGGGTTGCCGGTGCCTTCTTGGCCCAAAACTTGCTGTTGTTTTTTCTGTTCTATGAGCTGGAGTTGATTCCCCTTTACCTTTTGATTGCGATCTGGGGAGGGTCCCGCCGGGGGTATGCGGCCACAAAGTTTTTAATTTACACAGCACTCTCCGGGATCCTGATTCTATCGGCATTCCTGGGGCTAACCTGGCTAGGGGGCTCTAATAGTTTTGACTACCAGCCCCTGCTCTCCCAAGCCTTACCCCTGGGGCAGCAATTTTTGCTGCTGGGGGCGATTTTAGTCGGGTTCGGGATTAAGATTCCCCTGGTGCCATTTCATACCTGGCTACCGGATGCCCACGTCGAGGCCTCAACTCCGATTTCAGTCCTGCTGGCCGGGGTATTGCTGAAGCTGGGAACCTATGGTTTACTGCGGTTTGGCTTAGGATTGTTTCCTCAGGCTTGGGCAGTCTTAGCCCCTTGGCTAGCAACCTGGGCGGCGATCAGCGTCCTATACGGAGCCTTGATGGCGATCGCTCAAACAGATATGAAGAAAATGGTTGCCTATAGCTCCGTTGGCCACATGGGCTACGTGCTATTGGCAGCAGCGGCAAGCACCCCCTTAAGTCTGCTGGCTGCTGTTTTTCAAATGATTAGTCATGGGTTGATTTCTGCCCTGTTGTTTCTGTTGGTGGGCGTGGTCTATAAAAAAACCGGTAGTCGGAATATCACAGTTTTGCGAGGGTTACTGAACCCAGAGCGGGGGCTGCCTCTAATTGGCAGCTTGATGGTCTTAGCTGTGATGGCCAGTGCCGGGATTCCAGGCATGGTAGGATTTATCTCTGAATTTTTAGTTTTTAGAGGCAGTTTTCCTGCGTTTCCAGTCCAAACGCTACTGTGTATGGTGGGGACCGGCCTCACAGCGGTCTATTTTTTATTACTGGTCAACCGGGTATTCTTTGGTCGGCTCTCAGACTCAGAAACGGACTTGCCCTCGGTTGATTGGTTTGACAGAACCCCGGCGGTGATCCTGGCCGTTTTGATTGTCCTGCTGGGGTTGCAACCTAGCTGGGTGGTGCATTGGAGCGAGGCCGCCACCGCTGCCTTGATCCCTCCCAGTGCTTCCATCGCTAGCCACTCTGCCTCGGTTATTTCCCAGGAGTTTCCGCAATGATCAAAACCTCGGCTCCCGCTTCGACTCACCCTCTGGCCCCCTATATTGAGGGGCTCAAGGCTGGCAAAACGCTCCTGCCAGACACCCCAGAGAACCTGATTGAAGTGGTGGGAATTCTAAAAAGTTACGGGGTGGTGCTAGATGCCTACTCCCAGAATCTTTGCTACATTGCTGATCAGCAATTTCTGGTTCTATTTCCATTTTTTAAGTATTTTAATGGCCAGGTTTCGCCCCAAAAATTACTCCGCCACTGGTGGCACGATCGGATTAACTTTGAGTACGCGGAATATGTCATGCGATCGATGCTTTGGCACGGCGGGGGTGGGCTTGAGACCTATTTAGATTCAGCAGAGTTTCAGCAGCGTTCCCAGGCGGCCATTGCCGTTAAGCTCAAGGGCAACTGGTTAATGCAAGGGCTGCATAGGTTATTTCCAGAGTTTTTACCAGAGCAGGTGCGCCAGCAGGCTTACTACAGTGCCCTAGGACAGTTTTGGCGGGTGATGAGTGATATTTTTCTCACCCTCAGCGATCGCTATGATCGCCAAGAAGTCCACTCCATTCCCCAGGTGGTTGATTACATTGGCGCTGGCTTGGTGGCCGCAGCCAGCCAACCGATTACCTTCGGCGTTACCCTTGAAAGTCAGCGCTATGAGATCATTCCTGAATCCGCCGGGCTAACATTTTTATCAGACACCGCTGTACCCTACGTTGAGGCAATTTTCTTCCGGGGAACGCCTTTTCTGGGGACTGTTTCTTACAATGCCCAGGCCCATCAAATCTCTCCAGATCAGAGCCGATTCGACTACGGTGCTCTCTACGCTGACCCCCTGCCCATTGGCGGGTCGGGGATTCCTCCCACTTTGCTGATGCAAGATATGCGCCACTTTCTGCCTGACTACTTACATAACTTTTATCGCCAGAGCCGTCGAGGAGAAGACGATTTACGGGTGAAGGTTTGCCAAAGTTTTCAAAAATCAATGTTTTGTGTGACTACTGCGGCAATTGTAGGACTGGCTCCCCATCCCCTAGATACCGAGGATCTCCAGCAGCAGCAAGCCAATCAGTCTTACCTAGAAACCTGGATGGATCGCCTCCAAAGCTCTCGGCTTCAGGAGGTTCAAGTTTAGGAAGGTCCAGGAGTTAGTCCCTCAATCCTGCTGTTATTGAGAAAGGGCTAACAACGTTTGTTAAAGATGGGAAATAATGTTTGGACCCCTTGGTCAAATCAACCAAAAAGGATCTTAGATGTCACCGCACCCAAAGGTAATTGTTGTTGCTAACGGCAAAGGCGGCGTTGGCAAAACCACAACCGTGATGGCATTGGCGGGGGTTTTTGCCGATAAATATAAGATCTTAGCGGTAGATGCCGATAGTCAAGGAAGTTTCTCTTGGTGGACCCAGCAAAATGACCAGCGGCTGAACTTTGACCTAGCTCAAGAAACTAATCCCAGCCTTTTGGATAACCTGCGCCAAATTGACGGCTATGACTTTGTAGTGGTAGACACGCCGCCAGCGCTAGGCTCTAAAGTATTAGCAGCAGTGGTGAGGGCAGCTGATTATTTAATTTTGCCGACCCCGCCGGCTCCGATGGATTTGGCGGTCTTAATCCAGACGATTAAGGAGGCTGTAATTCCAGTTGGAGTGGCCTACCGGGTTCTGCTGACGCGGGTTGACCCTCGCAGCATCAAAGAGGCTCGGGAGGCTCAAAAGACTCTCCTGGAACTGGGGATTCCCACTTGCCAGGCTTTTATTCGAGCCTATAAAGCCCACGAACGGGCTGCCCTGGAAGGGGTGCCGATTACGCAGTGGCAGGGGAGAAATGCCCGGGAAGCAGAAGCAGACTACCGTCAAGTTTTAGATGAAGTACGACAAGATTGGAGAAAGTTATGGTGAAGAAACGTTTAACAGACCTACTCCGGGAGGAAGCATCAAACTCCACCAACGGGGATACGGAGATGGCTCAAGACTCACAAGTGGAATCTCAATCTGGAGAGGCTGGGGCTAAACCCACTGCCGAGGACTCACCGGAAGCTGAGGATACAACTCCGCGCTCAAAGCGGACTAGTCCAACAAAGGCCGACCTGCAAGCCACAGTGACTGAGTTGAGAGCAACCCTAAAAGTAGCCCAACACCAGGAAACCCTATTAGAGAAAAAAGTTGCCCAGTTGCAAGCTGAGCTCCAGGCCCAAAAACCAATAGTTGAAAAGCTGCAAGCCGATCTAGAGCAAGTTGACCAGGTAAAAGTTGATTTAGAGCAGGCAAAGGGGACAATTTTGCAACTCTCGGAGCTGAATGCCAAACTCTCTGCCCCAGAAAGTTCTCCCCCGGCGGCAGCTAAGTCTGCCAAGGCCGAGAAATTGAACTTAGTGCATCTACCCCACCCCCCCACTCGGCCAGAATTTTCCTCTAACAAACAGCCTAAGGCGGATATGGGCTGGGTTGATTAGGTTCAGATTGCCAAACGGGACCAAATAATCGGGGGTTAACTTGCCCGCTGACTTTGACCCATGAGGGATCAGCTGGAATTTAATTCCCTCTGGACTAGAGCATGGACCTGAACTTGAAAATGCCTCGGTGGGTGCTAAGGCCCAGGACAATCGTCTCTTGTCTTGTTGCAGCCTCCCAACTGCGGCTGATGCCTGGAAAGGGGCGATTTAAGCGGCGTTCCAGTTGTAAGGGGATATAATTAAAGGCCAGGGAAGACCCCGGCCCAGTTAAGTTTAGAGCGAGTGAGACTGAAACCCTGCCTAGCGAGAGGGCATCAAGCTTAGGATTGCGGGGCCGTAGCTGTGCCACCGCTGGTTACTAGGGCCACAGCTTGCCGCAGGGCCTCTGGGCGATCCACTAACAGATGACTGGCGGGCAAGCGCTTTAAGATCCCCAGTCGTTCAAATCGGCGTTTAATTTGACCGGTGGCCCCAACAATAAACACCTGACGGCCTTTATCTACT
Organism: Thermosynechococcaceae cyanobacterium; assembly: GCA_041748255.1. GTDB lineage: Bacteria > Cyanobacteriota > Cyanobacteriia > Thermosynechococcales > Thermosynechococcaceae > JBGTDP01. The sequence goes on from JBGTDP010000027.1 coordinate 6,697, forward strand.
GCTTCTTGAATGGCATTTTCGATCGCTAACGAAGAGGTGACTCCCACGTGGGGGACATCGCTTAAGTCCAAAATTAGGGCATCACATTCCTTCATCGCATGGTGCTCGCGAGCGATCGCCTTGGCCACTCCAAAGATCATCGGACCCCGGAGATAAAACAGCAGCACCCGGCCATCGGCGCGATCCAATAACTGTCGTTCTTCTGGGGTGAGTTGAATTTGGTCATCGGCATCGGTGACGGTTTTAACACTCTCAGACCGCAGATTTGAGAGCCGTTCAATGGTGAGAATATTGGCCACAAATACTCCCACTCCAACGGCCACAACCAAATCCACAAAAACGGTGAGAATAATCACCCCGTACATAATCCAGGCGGCTTTCCAGGAAATTTGGTGGGCTCGCTTCAGGAAACTCCAGTCAATAATGTCGATCCCTACCTTCAGGGCAATCCCAGCCAAAACTGCCAGGGGGATACTCTGGAGCAGGGGCGCTGCCCCCAGGACCACCACCAATAAAATCAAGGCCCGAGTTAAACCTGACAGGGCTGAGCGCCCTCCCGCTTGAATATTCACCACGGTGCCCATGGTCGCACCCGCTCCGGCAATGCCGCCAAATAAACCCGAAACCAGATTTCCTAGACCTTGACCAATCAATTCTTTGTTTGAGTCATGCTCTGTGCGGGTGAGACTGTCAGCAATCACTGAAGTGAGTAGGGCATCAATGCAACCAAGCATCCCCAGAACCAAGGCATCCACGACCATTAATCGCAGTTGAGCGACTGTGAAAACTGGCATTTGCAACTGGGGTAACCCTACGGGAATTTCTCCAATCCGCCGCAGCTCAACCCCGGAAAAGAACACCAGAGAAATCAACGTGCCCAGAACTAAAGCCACTAACTGAGGCGGAACAAACCGCTTCCACTTTGAAGGGGTCAACCAAATGATCGCTACAGTCACCAATCCTAAAAGGGTGGCGATCGGATTAATATTGGCCAACAGATCAGGCAGATTTTGCAGGGTTCCAATCACGCCTCCCTTAGGGCTGGCCTGTCCTAGAAACGGCGCCGTCTGCAGAAGAATCAGGATAATCCCAATCCCAGACATAAACCCGGAAATAACGGTATAGGGCATCAAGGTAATGTATTTCCCCAGCCGTAAAACACCAAAAATAATTTGGAAGACTCCGGCCAACATCACCACCGTAAAAGCCATTGCCAAACCGTTCTCCGGATTCGAAGCCGTAAGGCTGGCAATCACAGCGGTCATAACCACAGTCATCGGCCCCGTCGGCTCGGAAATCAGGGTGGGGGTGCCGCCAAACAAGGCGGCAAAGAAGCCCACCAAAACTGCTCCCCAGAGTCCGGCGGTTGCCCCAGCTCCGGAGGCCACCCCGAAAGCCAGGGCCATGGGCAGGGCAATCACTGCCGCTGTAATTCCCCCGAAGATATCTCCACGGAGATTATTGAAATGAATCTGATTAGTCAATTGCATAGAACTATTACCGAAATATAGATAAGTAAGTCCATAAACTATAGAGTTTATCTATGGTATGTCGATGTTTATTTAATAAACTCTATAGTAGGTTACCATCTAAACCTGCCGAAAGGATGTTCCCCATCTGCAATTTTTAATCGGCGGCAAAATTTTTGCTTATGGTAAAAACTTGAACTCAGAGCGCCTTACTCCTGACCGAGGCAGGACCAGAAGCATTTCAGATCAGGGATTTGCAAGTTGGGAAGCAGTTTTAATCCAAAAATGAGTGCCATGAACTGACACCTAGATCTGAGCTTTATACCCCAGAATTTGGTGGATTGCTGGCATGGTAAAGCGCCCTTACCCATTATTGCTAGGGGCTGGGCGAGGTTAGAAAGAATTCCTTCAGGAGAG